>DAMDHZ010000046.1:0-24762 GCA_032101665.1 Brachybacterium sp.
AGAAGGCCAAGAAGACCTCGGTGCCCAATGACAACATCGACCGCGCCGTCAAGCGCGGCGGCGGCCAGGAGGCCGGCGGTGCCGATTACCAGACCCTCATGTACGAGGGCTACGCGCCCGGCGGTGTCGCCGTGCTCGTCGAGTGCCTGACCGACAACAAGAACCGCGCCGTCTCCGAGGTCCGCGTGGCCTTCAGCCGCAACGGCGGCAACATGGCCGACTCCGGCTCGGTGTCCTACATGTTCCAGCGCAAGGGCGTGGTCACCCTGCCCAAGGCCGGCCACACCGAGGACGAGCTGCTCGAGACCGTGCTCGACGCCGGCGCCGAGGAGATCACCGACGAGGGTGACGCCTTCGAGATCGTCTCCGAGGCCAGCGACGTGGTCGCGGTGCGCACCGCCCTGCAGGCCGCGGGCATCGACTACGACAGCGCCGAGGCGCAGTTCGTGCCGAACATGCGCACCGAGGTCGACCTCGACGGCGCCCAGAAGGTGTTCCGCCTGATCGACGCGCTCGAGGACAGCGACGACGTCCAGAACGTCTACACCAACATCGAGATCCCTGACGACGTCGCGGCCCAGCTCGACGACGAGGACTGAGCGGGCGCCGCATGCCCCTGAGGGTCCTCGGGGTCGATCCCGGCCTCACCCGCTGCGGCATCGGCGTCCTCGACGCCGGTGCCGGACGCGGCGCCCACCTGGTGGACGTCGGCGTGGTGCGCTCGGGACCGGACGATCCGATCGACCGGCGCCTGCTCGCGATCTCCCGCGGGCTGCGCGAGGTGATCGAGCTGCACGCGCCCGATGTCGTCGCCGTCGAGCGCGTGTTCAGCCAGAACAACACCTCGACCGTGATGGGCACCGCCCAGGTCTCGGGGATCGCGATCCTGCTGGCCGCCGAGCGCGGCATCCCGATCGCGATGCACACGCCGAGCGAGGTCAAGGCCGCCGTGACCGGCAGCGGCCGCGCCGACAAGAAGCAGGTCCAGACCATGCTGGTCAAGCTCCTGGGACTGTCGGGCCCGCCGCGGCCCGCCGACGCGGCCGATGCGCTCGCGATCGCGCTCACCCAGCTGTGGCGCGGCCCCGGCCCGGTGCGCCTCGATGCCGCGGGCGCGGCCCGCACGAGCGCCCAGGCGGTGTGGGCGCAGGCCGAGCGGTCGGCCCGGCACGCCCGGGAATCCTCCACCTCCCGCTTCTGATCGAACACACGTTCTAGGGTTGTTCCCGTGATCTCCACTCTCACCGGGCGCGTGGCCGCCATCTCCCTCGACGCCCTCGTCCTCGACGTGGCGGGCGTCGGCTTCGCGGTCCGCACCACCCCACAGGCCCTCGCCGATGCCCGGCACGGCCAGGAGCTGACCATGCACACCGAGCTCGTGGTGCGCGAGGACTCCCTGACCCTGTTCGGCTTCCCCCGTCCCGAGGAGACCGAGGTCTTCCGCACCGTCCAGTCGGTCTCGGGGATCGGCCCGCGCATCGCGCTCGCCGTGCTGGCCGTGCTCACGCCCGACGACCTGCGGCGCGCGGTCGCGACGGGCGACACCGCCGCGATCACCCGCACCCCCGGGATCGGCCCCAAGGTCGCCCAGCGCATGGTCCTCGAGCTCAAGGACCGGCTGGGAGCCCCCGCCGTCCCGTCCACCGGTGCGGCCCCCTTGCCGGCGTCCGGCACGGCCGCCCCGGGTGTCGGCACCGACGTGGTCCAGGCCCTGATCGGCCTCGGCTGGCCCGAGAAGGCCGCGGCCGACGCCGTCGACCGGGCGGTCGCGGGCACCGCCGACGACACCGCCGAGCCCGGTGCGCTCCTGCGCACGGCCCTGCGCACGCTGGGCGGAACCCGATGACGGATCGCGGAACGGGAGTTTTCGAGTCCGGGCTCGACGCGACGGCCCGCAGCGGCTCCTCGGCCACGGACCGCTCGCTCACGAGCGCCGAGTCCTCGGCCCTCGAGCGCGCCGCCGAGGCGGCCCTGCGCCCCCGCCGGCTCGAGGAGTTCGTGGGCCAGGGTGTGGTCCGCGAGCAGCTCTCCCTCGTGCTCGACGCCGCCTCCGCGCGGGGACGGGCCCCCGAGCACGTGCTGCTCTCGGGGCCGCCCGGACTCGGCAAGACGACGCTGGCCATGATCATCGCCGCCGAGCTCAACGCGCCCCTGCGCATCACCTCGGGACCGGCCGTGCAGCACGCGGGCGACCTCGCCGCGATCCTGTCCTCGCTCGAGGAGGGCGAGGTGCTGTTCATCGACGAGATCCATCGCCTGGCGCGCCCGGCCGAGGAGATGCTCTACATGGCGATGGAGGACTTCCGGGTCGACGTCGTCGTCGGCAAGGGCGTGGGCGCGACCTCGATCCCGCTCGAGCTGCCGCCTTTCACCGCCGTCGGCGCGACCACGCGCGCCGGACTGCTGCCCTCGCCCCTGCGTGACCGCTTCGGCTTCACGGGGCATCTGGACTACTACCGTCCCGACGAGCTGCTCACGGTCGTGCTGCGCTCGGGACAGCGGCTGGGTGTCGACGTGGATCACGAGGCCGCCGCCGAGATCGCCTCCCGCTCGCGAGGCACCCCCCGCATCGCCAACCGTCTCCTGCGCCGCGTGCGGGACTGGTCGGAGGTGCGCGGCAGTGGTCGCATCGACCTCGAGGCGGCGCGCGCCGCCCTCGTGGTCTACGAGGTCGACGAGCGCGGACTCGACCGCCTCGACCGTGCCGTCCTGCGCGCCCTGTGCGAACGCTTCGCCGGGGGACCGGTGGGCCTGTCGACGCTCGCGGTCGCCGTCGGCGAGGAGACCGAGACGGTCGAGACCATGGTCGAGCCGTTCCTGGTGCGCGAGGGCCTCATCTCCCGCACCCCTCGCGGTCGGGTGGCGACCCCCGCGACCTGGACCCACCTCGGCGTCCAGAGCCCTGATCCCTCGGTGGGCACGGCCCCGACGCTCGGCCGCTTCTGACCGGCGCGGGCAGGGTGAGGCACAGCCCACCTCTCGCGCTCACCCCCTCTCAGGGCCGGCCGGGTAGAGTGGCCGCGCCACCCGAGCGCCCCCCTGGGCGCGCCGACGAAAGGATCCTCGTGGACCCGATTCTTCTGCTCCTGGTCGTCTTCGCCGTGATGATGATCCCGATGCTGCTCATGTCGAACCGCCAGAAGAAGGCGCAGCGTCAGCAGGTCGAACGTCTCTCCCAGCTCGGCGTCGGCGACGAGGTGCGCACCCACTCGGGCTTCTACGGGATCATCGTCGAGGAGTTCGGCGACACCGTGATCCTCGAGTCCGAGTCCGGCGCCCAGCTGAAGTGGGCCCGTGCCGCGATCTCCATGAAGGTCGAGCCGACCGAGGAGAGCTCCGTCGTCGAGGGCGAGGCCGTCGAGCCCGATGGCGCGGTCGATGTCGACGCCGCTCCGGGGCAGACCGTGCGCGATGAGCGTGACATCCCCGGGGTGACCTCGCAGGACACCGACCGCCGCTGACCTCGCCGCGCGGCCTCGAGCCGCGAGGCATGCCCCTCTCCCGCCCGAGGACCGTCGCCCATGCCCGCACGCCGCATCGCCCTGGCCGCTCTGGCCGTCATCCTCGTCGTCCTCGGAGGCGGGATCGGCCTGGGAGTGGCCCGAGGCGGATGGCAACCGCTGCCCAAGCTCGCCCTCGACCTCGAGGGCGGCACCCAGGTCATCCTGACCGCCTCCTCGCTCGACGGCTCGCCCGTCACGGGCGACTCGATGGACCAGGCCCGCCAGATCATGGCCGCCCGCATCAACGCGATGGGCGTCGCCGAGACCGAGATCAGCGTGCAGGGCGGCACCAACATCGTGGTCGACGTGCCCGGCACGCTCGATCAGCACACGTCCGACGCGCTGCGGCGCACGGCGGCCATGTCGTTCAGGCCCGTGCTCGCGATCGCGGAGGGCGGCGGCGCCTCGGACGCCGGCGGTGCCTCGGATGCATCCGGTACCTCAGACGTCGGCAGCATTCCCGCGAGCACCACGCCCGCCGTGATCGGTACCGCCGAGGGCGGGAGCGACGCCTCGGACGCGGGAGGCGCCTCGGATGGCGGCGGCGCTTCCGATGCGGGCGGCGCGGACGCAGGCGGCGTCGCCGCGTGGTCGCCCGATCAGCTCACCCCCGAGGCCCAGCAGATCTTCGCCGACGCGAGCTGTGCGAACCCGCGCGCGCTGGCCGACAACGCCGAGAAGGCCGGGACGACCGACACCGTCGTGCTGTGCGACGAGGCCGGGCAGGCCAAGTACCTGCTGGGCCCCGAGGCCGTCGCCGGCAGCGGCGTCAAGGACGCGACCGTCGGACCCGCCGTCAACTCCTCGGGCCAGTCGACCGGCGGCTACGAGGTCAACATGACGTTCCGCAAGGGCGCGTCGACGCAGTTCGGGGCGCTCACCACCGCCCTCTACAAGGGCGAGGGCGCGACCGGGCAGTTCGCGATGGTGCTCGACGGCACGGTCATCTCGGCGCCGCAGGTACAGGCCCCGACCTCGTCGTCGGCGTCGATCACCGGCAACTTCACCCAGGACTCCGCCCAGCAGCTCGCCGACCAGCTCAAGTTCGGCGCCCTGCCGCTGAAGTTCACGGTGCAGTCCGAGCAGCAGATCTCCTCGACCCTCGGCTCCGACCAGCTCGAGAAGGGCCTCATCGCGGGCCTCATCGGCCTCGTCCTCGTCGTGCTCTACGCGATCGCGCAGTACCGCGTGCTCGCGATCGTGACGACCGCGAGCCTCGTGGTGATGGGCGCGATGGCCTACGGCGTCATCACGGTCATGTCGAACCTGCCCGAGATCGGCTACCGGCTCTCGCTCGCGGGCGTCGCGGGCCTGATCGTCGCGATCGGCTTCACCGCCGACTCGTTCATCGTGTACTTCGAGAGGGTGCGCGACGAGATCCGCGACGGTCGCGGCATCGTGAGCGCCGTCGACACCGGCTGGCAGCGGGCGCGCCGCACGATCGTCGCCTCCGACACCGTCAACATCATCGCCGCCGTCGTCCTGTACGTGCTGTCGACGGGCAGCGTGCGCGGCTTCGCCTTCACCCTGGGGCTGACCACGCTGCTCGACCTCGTGGTGGTCTTCCTGTTCACGCACCCGCTGCTGCAGATGCTCGCCCGCACCCGCTTCTTCGGCAAGGGGCACCCGCTCAGCGGGCTCGACCCCGCCGCGCTGGGCCGCGACCTGCCCGCCTACGCGGGACGCGGACGGGTGCGAGACTCGGCCTCCCGCCGTCGTCGTGACGCCGAGGCGCCGCCGACGGAGTCGCTCGCGGCGCGCAAGGCCCGCCTGGCCCGTGAGGAGGCCGCGGTGGGCGACAACCCGGCGCCCCCGCCGGAGCGCCCCGCGCCGCAGGACCGCATCGACGAGGAGGGCACCCGATGAGCACGACCTTCTCCTCCTTCGGCAACGATCTCCACACAGGGGTGCGATCGTACCCGCTCATCCGTCGTCGCCGTGCGTTCTACCTGCTCAGCGTGGTCGTGTTGATCGTGCTGGGGACGATCGCCGTCGTGCGCGGCCCCAACCCCGGGATCGAGTTCGTCGGCGGCTCGGAGTTCCAAATCTCGGGCGTGCAGACCACTGACCAGGACGACGCCCGTGACGTCGTGCGCGAGCACGTCCCCGACAACGAGCCCAAGATCAGCGTGGTCGGGAGCTCGGCGCTGCGGATCCAGACCGAGCAGCTCTCCTCGGACGAGACCACGGCCCTGGCCGAGGACCTCGCGTCGGCCTACGGCGTGCCCGCCTCCGACGTCTCGAGCTCGTTCATCGGCCCCACCTGGGGCAGCGACGTCACGTTCACGGCGCTGCGCGCCGTCGTGGTCTTCCTCGTGCTCGTCGGGGCCGTGATGGCCCTGTACTTCCGCAACGTCAAGGCGTCGCTCGCGGCCCTCATCGCCCTCGTCCACGACATGCTGCTGACGGCCGTCGTGTACGTCGCGGTCGGGTTCGAGATCACCCCCGCGACCGTCATCGGGTTCCTCACGATCCTGGGCTACTCGATCTACGACACCGTGGTCGTGTTCGACAAGGTGCGCGAGAACACCGCGGACCTGTCCTCGAGCACGCGCACCTACGAGGAGTCCGTCGAGCTCGCCGCGAACCAGACCCTGGTGCGCTCGATCAACACCTCGGTCGTGGCCCTGCTGCCGGTCGGCTCGATCCTCGTGATCGGCGCGTTCGTGCTGGGGGCGGGCACCCTCAAGGACATCGCGCTTGCGCTGTTCGTCGGCATCCTCGCGGGCACCTACTCGTCGATCTTCCTCGCACCGGGCGTCCTGACCGACCTGCGCCGTCGTGAGAGCGTGATCGTCGCCCACGACGCCGAGGTCGCACGGGTGCGCGAGGCCACCGTCGCGGCGCCCGAGCCGGAGCCCGTGGCGGCCCCGGCGCCCGGCGCGCCCGAGGTCACGGACGTGCCCGCCCGGGGCGGCAGGACCTCTCCGGATGCACCCCCGACACCCGCCGTTCGCAGCGGCGCCCGCGTCCAGCCGCGGCGCACCACGCGCCGCCGGCGGCACTGATGAGCCCCCGGGAGGGACACATGACCACGAACCGCTTCTCCGAGACCGCCGGCGCCCCCGATCGCGAGGAGATCGGGGCGCTCATGCGGTCGCACATCGCCGAGTTCCCGGACTTCCCCGAGCCCGGTGTGCTGTTCCGCGACATCACCCCGCTGCTCGCCGACGGTCACGCCATGCGCCGGGTGATCGCGTACTGGTGCTCCCTCCTGCCCCCGGACGTCGAGTACATCGTGGGCACGGAGGCGCGCGGCTTCGTGCTGGGGGCGCCGCTCGCCTACGAGCTCGGCATCGGCTTCGTTCCCGTCCGCAAGGCCGGCAAGCTCCCCGGCTTCCCGCGCAGCGTCTCCTACGCGCTCGAGTACGGCACCGCGACCGTCGAGATCGCCCAGGGCGGTCTGCCCGCGGGAGCCCGCACCGTGATCGTCGACGACCTCCTGGCCACGGGCGGCACCGCGGCGGCGACCATCGAGCTGGTCCGCGACTTCGACGCCGAGCTGCTCGGCGCGACCTTCCTGATCGAGCTCGAGGGCCTCGGGGGACGCGAGAAGCTCGGCGACCTGCCCGTCGATGCGGTGTGGAGCGTGCCCAACTGACGTCCGCTCTGCGCGCAACGTCACGTGGCCGGAGCATCCCGCGCGCTGAGTAGACTGGGCCGCCAGCGAAGGGAGGCCCGACGTGGACGACGGCGACAGCACCACCACTCCGGCGCGCGAGACCGACACCGCCCCGGCATCGCGACCCCGTCGTTCCCGGCGCGGTTTCTTCGGGGCCCGACCGGCCGGGGTCGATCGCATCCTCGAGCCGCTCCTCCAGGTCGTCACGCGGGCCAACGGCAAGGAGGACACCGCGCTCATCGAGCGCGCGTATCGGGTCGCCGAGCAGGCGCACCGCGGCCAGTTCCGCAAGAGCGGGGACCCGTACATCACCCACCCGGTGTCCGTCGCCACGATCCTGGCGGAGCTGGGATCGCCCAAGGAGGTGCTGGCCGCCGCGCTCCTGCACGACACGGTCGAGGACACCGACTACTCCCTGGACCGTCTGCGCTCGGAGTTCGGCGAGGAGATCGCCCTCCTCGTCGACGGCGTGACCAAGCTCGACAAGCTGACCTACGGCGAGGCCGCCCAGGCCGAGACCGTGCGCAAGATGATCGTGGCGATGAGCCGTGACATCCGAGTGCTGCTCATCAAGCTCGCGGACCGCCTGCACAACGCCCGCACCTGGAAGTACGTGTCCGCGGCCTCCGCCGAGAAGAAGGCCCGCGAGACCCTCGAGATCTACGCGCCGCTCGCGCATCGCCTCGGTCTGAACACCATGAAATGGGAGCTCGAGGATCTCTCGTTCCGCGCCCTCTATCCGAAGGTGTACGACGAGATCGTCGCGCTCGTGGCGCAGCACGCTCCCGCCCGCGACCAGTACCTCGCCGCCGTCACGAGCCAGATCAACGAGGACCTGCGCCACGCCCGGATCAAGGCCGAGGTGAGCGGGCGCCCCAAGCACTACTACTCGATCTACCAGAAGATGATCGTGCGCGGCCGCGACTTCGCCGACATCTACGACCTGGTGGGGATCCGGGTCCTGGTCGACTCGGTGCGCGACTGCTACGGCGTGCTCGGCATCCTGCACGCCCGGTGGTCGCCCGTGCCGGGGAGGTTCAAGGACTACATCGCACTGCCCAAGTTCAACCTGTACCAGTCGCTGCACACGACGGTGATCGGCCCCACGGGCAAGCCCGTCGAGATCCAGATCCGCACCCGGGAGATGCACCGCCGCGCCGAGTACGGCGTCGCCGCGCACTGGAAGTACAAGGCCATGTCGGGGCCGGGCGAGATGGCGCGCGCCGGCAACCAGGAGATGGCATGGCTGCGTCAGCTCATGGAGTGGCAGAAGGACACGGCCGACTCGGGGGAGTTCCTCGAGTCGCTGCGCTTCGAGATCAACACCCAGGAGGTGTACGTCTTCACGCCCAAGGGCGACGTGATCGTCCTCCCGCAGGGCGCCACGCCCGTCGACTTCGCGTACGCCGTGCACACCGAGGTCGGCCACCGCACCATGGGGGCGCGCGTCAACGGCCGTCTCGTCTCGCTCGAGTCGATGCTCGAGACCGGTGACGTGGTCGAGGTGTTCACCTCGAAGGCGGCCGGGGCGGGGCCGAGCCGTGACTGGCTCACCTTCGTCAAGTCCCCACGGGCGCGCACCAAGATCCGCCAGTGGTTCTCCAAGGAGCGGCGCGAGGAGGCGCTCGAGCGCGGCAAGGACGAGCTCGCCAAGGCCCTGCGCAAGCAGAACCTGCCGATGCGCCGCCTGCTGACCCATTCGACACTGCAGGCCGTGGCCACCGACCTCAACTTCCCCGACGTCGACGGCCTGTACGCCGCGATCGGCGAGGGCCATGTGAGCGCCGCCGCGGTGACCCACCGCCTCGTCGTGTCGTTCGGCGGGAGCGAGGGTGCCGCGGAGGACGTCGCCGAGATGACTCTGCCGTCCAAGGCGCGCTCGCGACACGTGCCGCAAGCCGACGACGCCGACCAGGGCGTGACCGTCGACGGGCACGACGACCTGTGGGTCAAGCTCGCCAAGTGCTGCGCCCCCGTGCCGGGCGACCCGATCATCGGCTTCGTGACCCGCGGCTCCGGCATCTCCGTGCATCACGAGCGGTGCACCAACGCCCAGCAGCTGCGCGAGACCCAGGGCGACCGCATCGTGCCGGTGCGCTGGTCGGGACGAGCCGGCAGCGCGTACCTCGTGCACATCAAGGTCGAGGCCCTCGACCGCAGCCGGCTGCTGACCGATCTCTCGCTCGTCATCAACGACCAGCACGTGAACCTGCAGTCGGTCATGTGCCAGTCCCAGCCGGACCGGCTGGCCACCGCGTACTTCTCCTTCGAGCTCGCGGACCCCTCCCACCTGCAGTCGGTGGTGTCCGCCGTGCGGCGGGTCGAGGGAGTCTACGACGTCTACCGGGTCACGGCGGACGGCCAGCGCGTCGACGTCACGCAGCGCGGGGCGATCGCCGCCCACTGAGCAGCTCCACCCACCGTGCACGGGCCCGGCGCGCGTGCGGGCGCCCGTCGAGCGCCTCGAGGCGCTGCCGCACCTCGACCTCGGTCACCAGCCCGAGGTCGAGCATCGCGGCCGCGGCGCCGGCATCGGGCGCGAAGCGCAGCAGGTCCACCACGGTCCGCCCGGGGACCGTCACGGGGCACCCGCCGATCGCCTCGACGTCCTCGCGCCCGAGCGCCGCCTCGCGCATCCGCACCCCCGCGAGCGCATCCGGGCGGGCCAGGTTCAGCAGGTCGATCTGGGCGGGCGGAGGCCCGCCGAGGGCGACCCAGGCCGCGCTGCGGCCCGCGATCACGAAGGACGCGCGCAGCTGGACGCCGAGCGCGCAGCCGACGGCCACCGCCCGGTCCGCCATCGAGGTCAGGTAGGCGACGGGCACGAAGACCCCCGGCCTCAGCTCGTGGACATCACCGTGATGGCGGTTGGATCGCGCGGTCGCGTCGTCCTGCCAGATCCGCATGTGCGCCGTCAGCTCCCGGGCGAGGTCCTCGGCGTGTGCCGACCAGGCGCGACAGTCGGGGGCGTGGACGGGGATGGCGGGGGAGGACATGCCCGTGAGCATGCCGTCCTCCGCCGCGCGCACCAAGCGCGCCGCCGGTCGCTGTGGAGAAGGCGTCGTGGGGAGGACGGGCGGTGCTCAGCCCAGGTCGCGCGCGGAGCGCTCGATGACGGCGAGCCACTCACGCCGCGCCGCGAGAGCCTTCTCGGCCTCCTCGATGCGCCGCGGATCCCCGCTCGCGCGAGCCGCCTCGAGGTCCTCCTCATAGCTCGCGATCGCGGCGTGCAGCTGCGAGGATGCGCCCTCGACCCGCGCCTTGGTGCGCGGGTCGGTGCGGCGCCACTCGTCGTCCTCGGCCTTCTTGACCGCGCGCTCGACGGCCCGTAGGCGCTCCTCGATCCGTCGGATGTCGCCGCGCGGCACCTTGCCGGCGTCCTCCCAGCGGTCCTGGATCCGGCGCAGCTCCTCGGTCGCGCGCTTGTGGTCGGTCGCGGGCAGGAGGGCCTCGGCCTCGGCGAGCAGCTGCTCCTTGGCGGCGAGGTTCTCCCGCTGCTCGGCATCGGTCGCGTGGAGATCGGCGTTGCGCGCCGCGAAGAACGTGTCCTGGGCGGCCTTGAAGCGCGCCCACTGGGCGTCGTCCTTCTTGCGGTTCCCGCGCGGCGCCGTTCGCCACTGGTCCATGAGGTCGCGATAGGCACGCACCGTCGGACCCCAGTCGGTCGAGTCCTGCATGGCCTCGGCCCGTGCGATGAGGTCATCCTTGATGCGCTCGGCCTCGCCATGCTGCTCGTCGAGCTGGGAGAAGAACTGCTTGCGCCGCCGGTCGAAGGCACCGCGAGCGATGGACAGCCGCTTCCACAGCGCGTCCTCGGTCGCGCGGTCCAGCCCGCGATCCTCCTTCTGCATCGCCTTCCAGGTCGGGACCATCTGGCGCATGGTCTCCCCGGCGCTCTTCCACGAGATCCGCGACGGGTCCTGGGACGCGAGCGCCTCGATGGACTCGACAAACTCCGTGCGTCGGGCCGCAGCCGCCTCGCGCGCAGCGGCGCGCTCGGCCTCCATCGACTGGATGAGCTCCTTGGCCTTCTCGCGCAGATCGCTCGCGCGAGCGCGCAGCGCCGGGATGTCCCCGACGACCTTGGGCTCCTTGAGGTTCTTGCGCAGCTGCTCGAGCAGCCGGTTGAGCTCGGCCTGGGTGTGCGAGGGCGCGGCCAGCTTCTGCTCGGTCAGGTCGAGGAACGCGACCAGGTCCAGGTAGGCCGTCGCGAACGGGCGCAGGACGGCCTCGCGATCGATCACCACGGCGGCGGGCGCGCCGGTGGTGGGAGGCGCGGAGACGGGTGCGTCCGTGTCGGACGCCTCTCCGGCCTCGGTCGCCGACGCGTCCTCGCCGTCCTCCGCCGCCGCCGGGGAGTCCGCGGCGGACGTGCCCGGCGCGGCACCGATCACGCGCACCTGCGTGCCGTCCTGGACGGTGACGGTGCCGTCCTCGCGCACGTCGCCATAGGCGAGGGCCTCACCGATCGCGGCCTCGTCGTACTCCTGCTGGGGAGGTGCCGCCGGGACCAGGGGGGCGTGCGTCGGCTTCCCGGCGAGTGCCGCCGGGCTCGGCGGCTGGGGGCGCGGGGTCGGGCGCGGGACGGGGGTCACGGACTCGCTCACGGAGAGCTCCTTCGGTCGTTTCCGCTGCTAGGGCGGGGCACAGCCGCGGTCGCGGCAGGTTCGGTGGGACGCCCTGAGGCATCACCCCGGAACTCTACAGGCCCCTCACGCCGCCGGGCGCGGCGTCCGGGCCCCGGCGGCGGCACCCTCGAGCGCCGACATCCGGCGATAATGGCGAGGCACCGCACCCGACCGCCTCAGCGAGGCAAGGAGATCGCCCGATGGCGAAGATCAGCGCCCTGTCCGGATTCCCCGAATGGCTCCCCGCCGAGCGGATCGTCGAGCAGCACGTCGTCGACACGTTCCGCCGGGTCGCCGAGCTGCACGGGTTCTCGGGGCTCGAGACGCGCGCCGTCGAGCCGATGAGCCAGCTGCTGCGCAAGGGCGAGATCGACAAGGAGGTGTACGTCCTGCGGCGTCTGCACGCCGAGGACGAGGGGGCCGACGCCGACCAGGCCGACCCCGACCGCCAGCTCGGGCTCCACTTCGACCTCACCGTGCCGCTGGCCCGCTACGTGCTCGAGCACCAGAACGACCTCGCCTTCCCCTTCCGCCGCCACCAGGTGCAGAAGGTATGGCGCGGCGAGCGCCCGCAGGACGGCCGCTTCCGCGAGTTCTACCAGGCCGATCTCGACGTCATCGGCCAGGACGCCCTGCCCGTGCACGTCGAGGCCGAGGTGGCGATCGTGATGGCGGAGATCCTCGCGGCGCTCCCGCTGCCCGGCTTCGCCATCCACGTCAACAATCGCAAGCTGTCCGAGGGGTTCTTCCGCTCGATCGGGGTCGAGGACACCCAGGCCGCGCTGCGCTGCCTCGACAAGCTCGCCAAGATCGGGCCCGACGCGGTCGAGGCCCTCCTGCGCGAGGAGGCCGGGGCGAGCCCCGAGCAGGCCCGCGCGTGCCTCGCCTTCGCCGGGATCCGCACCGGCGACGGCGCCTTCGCCGCCCAGGTCCGCCGGCTGGGCGGGAGCGGCGCGCTGATGGAGGAGGGCATCGCCGAGCTCGACGACGTCGTGCGCCGCGTCAACACCACCGTCCCGGGCGTGTGCGTCGCGGACCTCTCGATCGCCCGCGGCCTCGACTACTACACGGGCACCGTGTTCGAGACCTTCGTCGAGGGGCATGCGTCCCTCGGCTCGGTGTGCTCGGGCGGACGCTACGACCGCCTGGCCTCCGACAACCGCCACACCTACCCCGGGGTCGGGCTCTCGATCGGCCTGTCCCGCCTCGTCTCGCGCGTGCTGTCGGCCGACATCGCCCGCGCCACTCGGCCCGTGCCCACGTGCGTCCTGGTCGCCGTGGCCGATGACGAGGCGCGTGCCCGTAGCGAGGGCGTGGCGACCGCCCTGCGGCGCCGCGGCATCCCCGCCGAGATCGCGCCGACCGCCGCCAAGTTCGGCAAGCAGATCCGCTACGCCGATCGTCGGCAGATCCCGTTCGTCTGGTTCCCGGGAGTCGGTGACGACGAGCACGCGGTGCGCGACATCCGCTCGGGCGAGCAGGCCCCCGCCGATCCGTCGACGTGGGAGCCGCCCACCGAGGACCTGCATCCGCGCGTCGTGCGGACCGACGGCTGAACCTCCTGCCCGGACCCGGCACCCCGCCGACGAGGAGTGGCCGACGTCACACCGCGCGCACGCGGGGAATCTTCCCTCACCGCCCGACGTTGGAGCCGGTATGCCTACCACGACACTGACCACCGCCAACCACGACGACACCGTCAAGGACGGCATCGTCCTGATCGACTTCTGGGCGGGCTGGTGCGTCCCGTGCCAGCGGTTCGCCCCGATCTTCGACAAGGCCTCCGAGACGCACGAGGACATCACCTTCGCCAAGGTCGACACCGAGGACCAGCAGCAGCTGGCGATGCAGTACGGCGTCACCTCGATCCCGACGCTCGTCGCCTACCGCGACGGCATCCCGGTCTTCTCCCAGCCCGGCGCGCTGCGCGAGGCGGACCTCGAGGACCTCATCGGCCAGATCGAGAAGCTCGACATGGCCGAGGTCTCCAAGGCCTACGAGCAGGCCAAGGCCCAGCAGCAGGGCTGAGCCCGTCGTTCACGACGAACGCCCCGCACCGATCGGTGCGGGGCGTTCGTGCATCCCAGGACCCGGTGGCACCGGGCGCGACACCCCGCCTCAGGGGCGGCGGGCGCCGTGGCGGTCGTAGCGGTCGCCCGTGCGGTCCCGCTTGTCGTACTGGCCGCGCTTGTCGAAGCGGCGATCGCCCCGGTCGTCATGGCGGGGGGTGAACTTCTTGGCACCACCGGCCTTCGGGCCCGTGTCCTTGGCGATCCGCAGGGCGCGGCCAGCGATCCGGGCCCGGCCGATCCGTGCGAGCTGCTCATCGGACAGCTCGCCGCGCACCTCGACCAGGGAGAACGAGCCCAGGATGTCGATCTTGCCGATGTCCTTGCCGGTCAGGCCGCCCTCGCCCGTGATCGTGCCGACGATGGCCGGCGGCTTGGCGCCGTGACTGTGGCCCACCCCGATGCGGTAGGCGGTGTAGCCCTTGGAGGACGGGCGCGGGGAGCCACCCCGGCGGTCGTCGTCGCGGCCGACCCGCTCGGCACGGTCCTGCCCCTTGAGCGAGGCGCCCGTGAACTCCTCGTCCTCGGTGCGGGTGCCGGGGCCCTCGTCACCCACGGCGATCGCGCCGAGCACGGCCGCGAGCTGCGCCGGGTCGGTGCCGGAGGTCGCGAGGAACTCGCCCACGAGCTCGGTGTAGATGCCCAGGCGTCCCTTCTCGGCGCGCTCGGGCACGCGCTCGAGCAGCTTCTTCATGCGATGCCGGGAGACGTCGGCGGGGGAGGGGACCTGGATCTCCTCGAGGGTCTGTCGGGTGGTCTTCTCGATCGCGCGCAGCTTGCGACGCTCATGGGGGGCGACGAAGGTGAGGGCCTCACCCGTGCGTCCGGCGCGGCCCGTGCGGCCGATGCGGTGGACGTACGCCTCCGGCTCGCCCGGCACGTCGAAGTTCACGACGAGCCCGATACGTTCGACGTCCAGACCGCGGGCCGCCACGTCGGTCGCGACGAGCACGTCGAGGGTGCCGTTGCGCAGGCGCTCGACGATCCGCTCGCGCTCGTTCTGCGCGACGTCGCCGCTGATGGTCGCGGCCACGACCCCGCGCGCCACGAGCTCGACGCCGACCTCCTCGGCTGCCGAGCGGGTGCGCACGAAGACGATCGCCGCATCAGCGTCGGAGGTGGCGAGCACGCGCGCGAGAGCCCCGGTCTTGTGCCGGAACGGCACGACGGCGTAGCGCTGGCGCACGGACGTGACGGTCGAGGACTGGCGGGCGACGGACACGCTCACGGGGTCGGTCATGTGGTCGGCCGCGACCTTCTGGATGGCCGGGGGCATGGTCGCGGAGAACAGCGCCACCTGCTTCGTGGCCGGGGTGTACGAGAGGATCTCCTCGACGTCCTCGGCGAAGCCCATGCGCAGCATCTCGTCGGCCTCGTCGAGCACGACGTACTTCGCGGTGTCCAGGCGCAGGTTGCCCTTCTTGAGGTGGTCGATCACGCGACCGGGCGTGCCCACCACGACCTGCGCACCCTTGGACAGCGCCCGCTCCTGGGGGCCGTAGGGGGAGCCGCCGTAGACGGCGGTGACGGACAGGCCCTCGACGTCATGGGCGAAGGAGCCGATCGCGTCGGCCACCTGCATCGCGAGCTCGCGGGTGGGGGCCATCACGATCGCCTGCGTCGAGCGGTCCGCGGGATCGACCGCGGTCAGCAGGGGCAGACCGAAGGCGGCCGTCTTGCCGGTGCCGGTCTGCGCCACGCCGATCACGTCGCGTCCGTCCAGGAGGGCGGGGATCGCCTGTGCCTGGATGGGGGAGGGGGTCGTGAAGCCGAGGGCGGCGACCGCCTGCTGCAGGGGCGCCGGCAGGTCGAGGTCGGCGAAGGTCGGGCCCTCGGGCTGCGAGGGGACCTCGCTGCTCTCGGCGGCGGACGGGTTGGGGGCGTGGTCGATCATCGTGTCCTCGATCTGGGGGTGGGGCGGACCCACTCCAACGCAGGTCAGGACGCCTCCGAGTCTAGGCGCGTCGGGGCGCCCGCCCCAGGGTCCCGGCGGGCGAGATCGCTCACGCTCGCGATAGGATCGCCGTGCCGTCGGGAGCGCCCGGCGGCTGCCCCATCCACGTCACGAAGGACATTGCCGTGCTGCGCACCCACCATGCCGGAGAGCTCCGCGAGGAGCACGCCGGTCAGACCGTCACCCTCACCGGCTGGATCGGCCGACGCCGAGATCACGGCGGGGTGACGTTCCTGGATCTGCGCGACGCGAGCGGCGTCGCCCAGGTCGTCGTGCGCGAGGACGAGGCCATGCACCTGCGCAACGAGTACGTGCTGCAGGTCACGGGGACCGTCGACCGGCGCCCGGAGGGCAACGAGAACCCCCAGCTGGCCACGGGGGACATCGAGGTCACCGCGACCGAGGTGACGGTGCTCAACCCCTCGGCGCCCCTGCCGTTCCAGCTCGACGCGCACAGCGAGGTCGGGGAGGAGGCGCGCCTGCGCTACCGCTACCTCGACCTGCGCCGTGAGGGGCCTGCCGCGGCCCTGCGGCTGCGCTCGACGGTCAATCGGGCGGCCCGGGACGTGCTGCTCGACGACGGCTTCGTCGAGATCGAGACCCCGACGCTCACCCGCTCCACCCCGGAGGGGGCGCGTGACTTCCTGGTCCCGGCGCGCCTGTCACCGGGCTCGTGGTACGCCCTCCCGCAGTCACCGCAGCTGTTCAAGCAGCTGCTCATGGTGGCTGGCATGGAGAAGTACTTCCAGCTCGCGCGCTGCTATCGCGACGAGGACTTCCGCGCCGATCGCCAGCCCGAGTTCACCCAGCTCGACATCGAGATGAGCTTCGTGGACCAGGAGGACGTGATCGCGCTCGCCGAGGAGATCCTCACCGCCGTGTGGCGCACGATCGGCCACGAGATCTCCGGGCCGATCCCGCGCATGACGTACGCCGAGGCGATGCGCCGCTACGGCTCCGACAAGCCCGACCTGCGCTTCGACCTCGAGATCACCGAGATGACGGAGTACTTCGCCGACACCCCGTTCCGGGTGTTCCAGGCGCCGTATGTGGGCGCGGTGGTCATGAAGGGGGGCGCGTCCCAGCCGCGCCGCACGCTCGACGGCTGGCAGGAGTGGGCCAAGCAGCGTGGCGCCCGAGGGCTGGCCTACGTGCTCGTCCAGGAGGACGGCACGCTCACGGGCCCCGTGTCCAAGAACATCTCGGACGCCGAGAAGCAGGGTCTGGCCGTACAGGTCGGGGCAGAGCCGGGCGACTGCGTGTTCTTCGCCGCAGGCGACGCCAAGACCTCCCGCGCCCTGCTGGGCGCGGCCCGCAACGAGATCGCCGAGCGGCTCGGCCTGATCGACGAGGGGGCGTGGGCGTTCGTGTGGGTCGTCGACGCCCCGATGTTCGAGCCCGCGGGCGACGCCGTCGCGGCCGGCGACGTCGCGGTCGGCTCGGGCGCCTGGACCGCCGTGCACCACGCGTTCACCGCCCCCAAGCCCGAGTTCGCCGACACCTTCGACCAGGACCCCGGCTCGGCCCTCGCCTACGCGTACGACATCGTCTGCAACGGCAACGAGATCGGGGGCGGCTCGATCCGCATCCACCAGCGCGAAGTGCAGGAGCGCGTGTTCTCGGTGATGGGGATCGACGAGGAGCAGGCCCGCGAGAAGTTCGGCTTCCTGCTCGACGCGTTCGCCTTCGGCGCGCCGCCCCACGGCGGCATCGCCTTCGGCTGGGACCGGATCGTGGCGCTCCTGGCCGGGACCGACTCGATCCGTGACGTCATCGCCTTCCCCAAGTCCGGCGGCGGCTTCGACCCGCTCACCCAGGCGCCCGCCCCGATCACGGCCGCGCAGCGCAAGGAGGCCGGGGTGGATGCGAAGCCCGAGAGCGCTCGCCCCCGCGCGGCCCAGGAGGCGTCGGCGGCCGCCTCCGACGAGGCGCAGACCCCGCTGGGCGCGGCCGGCGGGGCCGCACCCGAGGGCGCCGATCCCGCCTGAGCGGCTGCACGCGACGAACGGGCCCGCATCCCTCCTGGGGATGCGGGCTCGGTCGCGATCGGTGGGTGTCAGCGGCGCGGGGTGTCGCCGTGCGTGACCTGCGGCTTGGGGATGCGCCAGCGGCGGATCTGGATCGCGCGCATGTTGCCGTAGGAGACGAGGCCCGGGGAGACGGAGCCGAAGCGGTCGGTGAGGGCGGCGCGCAGGCGGCGGCGGATGACGAAGGCGTCGATCACGCACGCCAGGATGCCGCCCCACAGCACCACGAGCATGAGCGTGCTCATCACGGCGTACAGGTCCGGGACCAGGAGCGGCGTGACGAGAGCGACCAGCATGAGCAGGAGCGCGACGGGGAAGAAGTACTCGGCCAGGTTGTGCCGTGCATCGATCATGTCGCGCACGAGACGCCGGTCGCTGCCGCGGTGCTGCGCCGGCATGTGGGCCTCGTCGCCCGTCATCATCGCCTGCTGCGCCTGCGCGCGGGCCTCGTTCGAGCGGGCGCGGGACTGCCGCCGGGCCTCCTTGCGGTCCGCCGGGACGAGCGGGCGCTGACGCGCCTCGAGCGCCTCGCGGCGGTTGCGGGTGGGCCGGCCCTTCTTCGGAGTGCGGCCGGGCTCCGCGGCCGGCTCGGGGGACGTCGTGCCCACGGGCGTGGTGACGCCCGGGACGTCGTCTCGGGATGCTCTGCGGATTCTCACCCGTGCATTCTAGGCGGAGCGCGCCGGGCCTCTCGGCCCCGGCGGGAGGCCCTGCCGTGCTGCGCGCGATAGCGTGAGCGCCATGTCTTCCACCTCTCGTCCCGCCGATCCCTCCGACGCCGCCGCGCTGCGCGAGCGTCTCGAGGGGATCCTCGACCGCTCCGTCGCCGATCTCGAGTCCCTCGTGCGCATCCCCTCGATCGCCTTCCCGGGATACGAGCGCGAGATGGTCGAGCGCAGTGCGCGAGCGGTCGCGGATCTCCTCGCCTCGACGGGACTGCCGGACGTGCGCATCGAACGGGTCGAGGGGGGCGCGCCCGCCGTCATCGCGCGCCGTCCTGCGCGTGAGGGCCGCCCGACCGTCCTGCTCTACGCCCACCACGACGTGCAGCCCACGGGCGACGAGAGCACCTGGACCTCGTCGCCGTTCACGCCGGAGCGTCGGGGTGACCGCCTCTACGGGCGCGGAGCGGCCGACGACAAGGCGGGTGTCATGGCCCACGTGACGGCGCTGCGCCTGGTCGGCGACGAGCTCGCCGAGCGGGGCATCGGGGTCACGGTGTTCGTCGAGGGGGAGGAGGAGGCCGGCTCTCCCACCTTCCGCCCGTTCATCGAGACGTACGCCGAGGACCTCCGGGCCGATCTCATCATCGTCGCGGACTCGGCGAACTGGGCGGTCGGCACGCCGGCGCTGACCACGAGCCTGCGCGGCGTCGTGGACCTTAACGTCACCGTCCGCGTCCTGCGCCACGCGGTGCACTCGGGCATGTTCGGCGGCCCCGTGCTGGACTCCCTGACCCTGCTGTCGCGTCTGGTGGCGACGCTCCACGACGACCGCGGTGAGGTGGCGGTCGAAGGGCTCGTGCGGGCCGAGGACCCGTCCGTCGAGATGCCCGAGTCGGACTACCGCCGGGACGCCGGCGTGCTCGAGGGTGTGCGGCTCGCCGGCAGCGGCCCGGTCGCCGCGCGGCTGTGGACCCGTCCCGCCCTCGCGGTGCTTGGGATCGACGCCCCCGAGGTCGCGCACGCCTCCAACACGATCGTCCCCGCTGCACGTGCCAAGCTCTCGCTGCGCATCCCGCCCACGCAGGACCCGCGCGCCGCGATGGAGGCCCTCGAGCGCCACCTCCTCGAGCATGCGCCCTTCGGCGCGCAGGTCGAGGTCGTCCGCGGCGAGGAGGGGCGCCCCTTCCAGGCCGGCGAGGACACCCCCGCGATGGCGCTGGCCCGCAGCGCGTTCAGCCGCGCGTGGGGCACCGAGCCCGTCGACACCGGACTCGGCGGCTCCATCCCGTTCATCGCCGACCTGCTCGAGGTGTTCCCCCGGGCCGAGGTGCTCGTGACCGGTGTCGAGGACCCGGACTCCCGTGCGCACGGCATCGACGAGTCGCTGCACCTCGGCGAGTTCGCTCGTGTGTGCGTCGCCGAGGCGCTGCTGCTGCGCGACGCCGAGACCCTGCGCAGCGGCCCCGAGGACGAGTCCCCGGCATGACCGACCAGCCGCCCCGGCCGCAGGTCCGGGTCTCCCCGCTCACCGTGCCCTGCCTCTTCCTCGCCCTCGTCACCACGGCCGGCCTCGCCTTCGCCGTCGGCCCGTGGGCAGGGATCTGGTTGGCCGTGGTCGTCGCCGGCGCGCTCGCGCTCGCCGTGGCGCGGCCCTCCCAGCGAGAGGTCTCGGTCGCGGCGGCGCTCGGCGGGGTGCTCGGCTTCGGCGGCGTCATGCTGCTCGCCGTCCTCCACGGCTTCGGCTGAGCCGTCGTCCCCTGGATGGCGGCGCCGCGCAGGGGCCGTTGCGCCCTGCGCGGACGCGCGAACCGGGTCTGCTCGAACCGGGAGCGGGGGCGTAGGCTGGGGGTGAACCGTCCCCAGGAGGTACACCCATGACGACCACGTCCATCGAGCGCACCGAGACCGCGCCCGCTCACGGCGTGACCCTGACGCCGGAGGCGGCCGCCAAGGTCACGTCCCTGCTCGAGCAGGAGGGCCGCGACGACCTGCGTCTGCGGATCGCCGTCCAGCCCGGCGGCTGTTCCGGACTGATCTACCAGCTCTACTTCGACGAGCGCCTGCTCGACGGCGACGCGACGGTCGACTTCGACGGCGTCGAGGTCGTCGTGGACAAGATGAGCACCCCGTACCTCACGGGCGCCGTCATCGACTTCGCCGACACGATCGAGAAGCAGGGCTTCACGATCGACAACCCCAACGCCCAGAGCTCGTGCGCGTGCGGTGACTCGTTCAGCTGATCGCCTCGGCGCCGTGACGCGGCCCGGGCACCCTCCCCCGCGGGAGGATGCCCGGGCCGTTCCCGTCGGCGGGAGTGTCCGTGCCCGCGGCCGGGTCGTGACCGCGTATGATGACGACATGCCGTCACGTCCCGGCGCTCCGATCCCCTGCGCCGTGCGCGTCCGACGGGTTCGGGCCGCGACGGAGGGGTCAGCCCCCACCCTGATCGTCAACGACCTCCTGCACAGCGTCCCTCTCCTCGGGACGGCAGGGGAAGAAGAGCGGAAGGTCATCCTGTGATCCCCCAGACTCCTCATCGCCCGAGGCGCACGGCCCGTCTGGCCGCAGGCCTCGTGCTGGCCTCGCTCGCGCTCGCCGGGTGCACGGCCGAGCAGAAGCGCGGCTACCTCCCCGGCGACTCCGAGCACGAGGTCACCAACCAGACCGGCCGGATCATGCACATGTGGGTCGGCTCGTGGACCGCCCTCGTGATCGTCGGGCTCATCGTCTGGGCCCTCATCATCTGGTGCGCGATCGCCTACCGCCGCCGCAAGGGCGACATGGGCTTCCCGATCCAGCTGCGCTACCACGTGCCGCTCGAGATGATCTTCACCCTCATCCCGGTCGTGATGATCATGTCGCTGTTCTACTTCACCCAGCGCGACGTCGCGTCGACCGAGGACATCAGCGCCCAGCCGGACCTCACCGTCAACGTCGTGGCCAAGCAGTGGAGCTGGGACTTCAACTACGTGGACGCCGACGTCCACGAGCCCGCGGGCGTCCAGTCCTTCGAGACCGGCACCGACGGCGCCGAGGACTCCCTGCCCGTGCTCTACCTCCCCGTCGACGAGACCGTCGAGTTCACCCTCGACTCCCGCGACGTCGTGCACTCCTTCTGGATCGTGGACTTCCTCTACAAGAAGGACATGTTCCCCGGGCACACCAACACCTTCCAGGTGACCCCCACCAAGGAGGGCACCTACCAGGGCAAGTGCGCCGAGCTGTGCGGCGAGTACCACTCGGACATGCTCTTCAACGTCAAGGTGGTCTCTCCCGAGGAGTTCGAGCAGCACCTGCAGGAGCTGCGCGACGAGGGCAATACCGGTCAGCTGAGCGTGGACCTCAACCGTGAGCAGCGTGACTGGAACATGCGAGATCGCAACGACAAGGCGCTCCAGGATGAGAAGGAGGACGCGAAGTGAGCACGGCAACCCCCGTCGCCCCGACCGTCGGCACCGAGCACTTCGTGCCGGAGACGCAGCCGACCACGCTGGGCCAGAAGTTCTTCAACCTCCTGACCACGACCGATCACAAGCTGATCGGCCTGATGTACATGGGGATGGCGTTCGCGTTCTTCTGCTTCGGCGGCGTGCTCGCCCTGATGATCCGGGCGGAGCTGTGGGAGCCCGGCCTGCAGGTCGTGGTCTCCAAGGACCAGTACAACCAGCTGTTCACCATGCACGGCACGATCATGCTGCTGATGTTCGGCACCCCGCTGTTCAACGGCTTCGCCAACTACCTGGTGCCGCTGCAGATCGGCGCCGTCGACATGGCGTTCCCGCGGCTCAACATGTTCGCGTTCTGGCTGACCCTGTTCGGCTCCCTCATCGTGGTCGCCGGCTTCCTCACGCCCCAGGGTGCCGCCTCATTCGGCTGGTTCGCCTACGCCCCGTTGTCGGACACGACGTTCACACCGGGCCTCGGTGGTGATCTCTGGGTCTTCGGGCTCGGATTGCAGGGCTTCGGCACGATCCTGGGTTCGGTCAACTTCATCACGACGATCATCTGCCTGCGCATGCCCGGCATGACCATGTTCCGGATGCCGATCTTCACCTGGAACGTCCTCATCACGGCCGTGCTGGTGCTGATGGCCTTCCCGCCCCTGGCGTCGGCCCTCATGGCCCTCGGCGCCGACCGCCGCTTCGACGCGCTCATCTTCGACCCGGCCAACGGCGGGCCGGTGCTGTGGCAGCACCTGTTCTGGTTCTTCGGCCACCCCGAGGTGTACGTGCTCGCGCTGCCGTTCTTCGGCATCGCCTCGGAGATCCTCCCGGTGTTCTCGCGCAAGCCGATCTTCGGTTACAAGACGCTCGTGTACGCGACGATCTCCATCGCGGCCCTCTCCGTGACCGTGTGGGCGCACCACATGTTCACCACCGGCGCGGTCATGCTGAACTTCTTCTCCTTCATGACGATGCTCATCGCGGTGCCGACGGGCGTGAAGTTCTGCAACTGGGTGGGCACCATGTGGCGCGGCTCGGTGACCTTCGAGGCCCCGATGCTGTTCACGCTCGGATTCATGACGACCTTCCTCTTCGGCGGTCTGACCGGCGTGATCCTCTCGAGCCCGATCCTCGACTTCCACCTCTCGGACACGTACTTCGTGGTGGCCCACTTCCACTACGTCATCTTCGGCACGGTCGCCTTCGAGATGTTCGCCGGCTTCTACTACTGGTGGCCCAAGATGTTCGGGTATCGCTTGAGCGAGAAGATCGGTGTGTGGCACTTCTGGCTGCTCATGATCGGGTTCCACATGACGTTCCTGATCCAGCACTGGCTCGGTGTGCTCGGCGCGCCCCGCCGCTACGTCAACTACCTCGCGGAGGACGGCTTCGACTGGATGAACCAGATCTCCACGATCGGCGCGTTCATCATCGGCATCTCGACCCTGCCCTTCATCTTCAACGTGGTCATCTCGCACATGCGGGCACCTCGCGTGACCGTGGACGACCCGTGGGGGTACGGCGCCTCCCTCGAGTGGGCGACCAGCTGCCCGCCGCCGCGTCACAACTTCCACGAGCTGCCCCGGGTGCGGTCCGAGCGTCCCGCGTTCGACCTGCACCACCCCGAGGTGGCCGCCGTCGATCACGTGCTCCACGAGGAACCCGTCAAGAACAGGAGCGCCAACTGACATGCGTACCACGTCCCGCGTCTTCACCATCTTGATGGTGTTCTTCCTCATCGTCGGTGCCGCCTACGGCTTCGTGACCGCCAAGTTCCAGCTGCTGGGCCTGGAGCCGATGGGCTTCGCCGCCTTCCTCATGCTCGCGGGCATGAGCGCGATGATCGCCGCCGTCACGGGGATCAACGCCCGTCGCCACCCCGATCGTCCGGAGGACGACGAGGCCGCCCCGGTCTCGGCCGACGCCGGTATCCAGGGCTCCTTCGCCCCGTACAGCTGGTGGCCCCTGTGGACCGCGGTCGCCGCGGCGATGGTGTTCCTGGGTGTCGCCGCGGGCTGGTGGATCTCGGGCCTCGGCGCCGTGGTCGCGGTCTACGGCATCACCGGCTGGGTGATGGAGTTCAACCGCGGCACCTACGCTCACTGAGCCGCTCTTCGGCCTGAGCAGCGGCCCGGCATCGCCTCGCGCGATGCCGGGCCGTCGCGCGTCGCGGGGTGTGCATCGTGGGCGTGTGCATCGTGAGCCGCGTGCGTCGCGGGCGTGTGCATCGTGAGCCGCGTGTGTCGCGAGGCGGTCGTGGGGTGCGTGCGCTGGGCAGGTGCGGTGCGGCGCGGCGCACGCGTGCTGGGCCCCGAGCGCCGAGTCCCGCGCCCTCTGGGTCCGGGCGCCGTCCCTGTGCCGTGTCCGCCTCGAGCGGTGATGTCCTGGAAGGGACGCTGGTGATGTGCACTGGCGATATCGCCAGTGCACATCACCAGCGCCCCTTCCGTGCCCACGGCCCCGTGAACGGGCGCCGCCTGCGGGTCGCCGGCGCGTCACGACGTCCGGCCGTGCCGAGCGTCGAGGCCGCTGCCTCTCGGGAGGCGCACGCCTCCCGCGTGCGACCGGACGAGGCGGGAGGTGCGCGCCCGTCGTGCGCGACCGTGCGGGTCGTTCGGTGTGCGTCCTTCGCGCGACCGACCCTATGAATCGGGAAGCGTGCCCTTCGCAAGCGACCGGGTGAGACCGTGGCACATGGTCATCCACTCCGAGGGTCCACGAGGACCCGTCCTCAGCGACGGCGTCGTCTCGCTGCGCTACTGGCGGGGGAGCGACGTCCCCGCTCAGCTCCTGGCCTGGCGTGATCGGCTGTTCCTGGCCTTCTCGGACTGGGCCCCTCGGACGGCCGCGG
>DAMDHZ010000047.1:0-3353 GCA_032101665.1 Brachybacterium sp.
AGGTCCAGACCGCCCACCGCACGACGGACCCGGCCACGGCCGTCCCCATGAGCGCGGCGAGCGACCAGCGCTCCGCGACCGAGCCGGTGAGGCGGAAGACGAGCAGCTCGGCGAGGGGAGCGAGCATGAGGAAGACGGCGATCAGTCCCGCGGACGCCCCGAGCCGGTCCAACCGCAGGGTGCCGAAGGCGTAGTAGGCGGCGTGCGAGCTCTGCACGAGCACGGAGGCGAGCAACGAGAGCACGAACACGCGGTGCGTCAGCAGCGGTCCCCACGCGCCGAGCGCCCCCGAGCGCTGTGCCGCGACGAGCTCGTCACCGATCGGGCGCAGCGCCGCGCACGCCATCGCGAGCAGCGCCAGGATGAACACCCACAGCAGAGCCCCGATGCCCAGCCAGGAGGACACCGCGCCATCGACGGCGGCGCCGACGATGAACCCGATCGATCCCCACATGCGGGTCGGCCCGTACGCCAGGACGCGGCGCTGCGCTCCGAGTGAGGCGGTCGTCTCGAGCACCGGCATCGCCGTCGGGTACAGCACGCCGAAGACCGCCGAGATCGCCATCAGACCCGCGAACGACGTGCGCGGCACGAAGCACACGGCCACCACGAGGCACAGCCACGGCAGCACCCGGGTGATCCCGCCCATCGGGACCACCCGGTTGACGAGCGGGAAGATCGTGACGACGGCGAGAGCGCGGGTGACGAGCGAGACGGTGATCGACAGGCCGATCTGGCTCGCGTCGAAGCCCCGATCGCTGAAGATCGGTGCCCAGTAGGACACGAACGTGGTCCAGCTGAAGAAGAACAGGAAGAACTGGATCCGCATCCAGGACTGCACGACGGGCTCCTCGGGTGGGTCGGGGCGGTGCCCCGGCCCGGACACCGCCCGGGCCGGCCACCGAGGAGGACCTCGCGCCCGGCCCGTCCGCCGACAGCGGACAGCAGCTCTCGTCCACGCCCGATGAGGCTCCCGTCACGGTATCCCAGGGCCGGCCCTTCCTATACTGGCCGAGCGGGGCGAGGAGCCCTCCCGTCCAGTCCCGGGACCCGCCACGGCGCACCCGCGCCCGCCCCTCGTCGCCATCGACCGCACGCCCGTCCAGGAGGCCCTTTCGGCATGACCGGCACCCCTTCCGCGCTGAACGTCGAGAGGATCCGCGAGGACTTCCCGATCCTGCGGCGCACCCTCGCCGACGAACGACCTCTCGTGTACCTCGACTCCGGCGCCACGAGCCAACGCCCCGATCAGGTGATCGAGGCCGAGGCCGTGTTCCTGCGTACGGACAACGCGGCCGTCAAGCGCGGCGCCCACCAGCTCGCCGAGGCGGCCACCGAGGCCTACGAGACCGCGCGTGAGCGCGTCGCCGCCTTCGTCGGCGCCCCACGTCCGGACGAGGTCGTGTTCACCAAGAACGCGACCGAGGCCCTCAATCTCGTGGCCTACTCCCTCGGCAACGGCGGCCCTGGCGTCCCCGAGCATCTCGTGGTCGGCGAGGGCGACGAGATCCTGGTGACCGAGATGGAGCACCACGCCAACCTCGTCCCGTGGCAGGAACTCGCGCGCCGCACGGGCGCGACGCTGCGCTGGATCCCGCTCGGCGACGACTTCCGGCTCGACCTGACGGACCTCGACGCGCTCCTGACCGAGCGCACCAAGGTGTTCGCCCTGACCCACCAGTCCAATGTCGTCGGCACGATCAACCCCCTCGAGCTGCTCGTGGCCAAGGCCCGCAGCGTCGGCGCCCTCGTGGTCCTCGACGCCTGCCAGAGCGTGCCGCACATGCCCGTGGACGTGGCCGCGCTCGACGTGGACTTCGCCGCCTTCTCCGGCCACAAGATGCTCGGACCGAACGGGATCGGGGTGCTGTGGGGCCGCTACGAGCTGCTCGCCTCGATGCCGCCGTTCCTCACGGGCGGCTCCATGATCGAGATGGTCCACATGGAGCGCTCGACCTACGCCGAGCCGCCCGCGCGCTTCGAGGCCGGCACCCCCATGGTGTCCCAGGCTGTCGGCCTCGCCGCCGCGTGCGACTACCTCGACGCTCTGGGCATGGAGGCGGTCGCCGCCCACGAGCAGGCGCTCACCCACCGCGCGGTCGCCGGGCTGCAGGGCATCGACGGCGTCCGCATCATCGGGCGCGACGCCGCCCCCGACCGCTTCGGGGCGGTCGCCTTCACGCTCGCGGGGCGCCATCCGCACGACGTCGGGCAGGTGCTCGACGCGCAGGGCATCGAGGTGCGCGTGGGCCACCACTGCGCATGGCCCCTGCATCGGCGGTACGGGGTTCCGGGCTCCGCCCGTGCGAGCTTCTCCGTCTACACCACCGAGGCCGAGGTCGACGCCCTGATCGAGGGCATGGGCCAGGTCGTCGAGTTCTTCCAGCGATTCGAGTGACAGCGGTACCCACCATGACCAGCACCCCCCTGAACTCCCTCTACACCGAGATCATCTTCGAGCACGACAAGCGGCCCCAGCACGTCGGCCTGCGCGAGCCGTTCGACTCCGAGGTCCACCACGTCAACCCGACGTGCGGGGACGAGATCACGCTGCGCCTGCACCTGACCGGCTCCGAGGACACCGCGACGATCGAGGACGTCAGCTACGACGCCCAGGGCTGCGCGATGTCCCGCGCCTCCGCCTCGATCCTCGCGGACCTCCTGCGCGAGCAGAGCGTGCACCACGCCAACGAGATCGCCGACAGCTTCGAGCTGTCGATGGCCTCCCGCGGCAAGGACCCGGGCGACGAGGAGCTGATCGGCGACGGCGTCGCCCTGCTCGGCGCCTCGAAGTTCCCGGGCCGCGTCAAGTGCGTGCTGATGGCCTGGAAGGCCTACCGCGCCGCGCTCGTCGAGGCCCAGGCCGCGATCGACCGGCGCGAGGTCTGAGCGCCATGGCGGACGCCCCCGCGCCGCGGACCCTCGGCGACGTCATCGGGCTGCTCGAGGCGACGTACCCGCTCACGTGGGCCGAGGACTGGGACCGGGTCGGCCTCGTCGTCGGAGACCCCGCCGCTCCTGTGCGCAGCGTCCTGCTCGCGGTCGACCCGACGCTCGACGTCGTCCGCGAGGCCGCCGGGTACGACCTGCTCGTGACCCACCATCCGCTGCTGCTGCGCGGCGCGAGCTTCCTGCCGACGACGACCGGCAAGGGGGCCGTGGTCACCGAGCTGATCCGCGCCGGGACGGCCCTGTGGTGCGGACACACGAACGTGGACCGCTCGAGCCTCGGCACGGTCGGCGCCTGGATCCGTGCCCTCGACCTCCAGGACGTCGGGTCCCTCGCGGTCGGCCCCTCGTCGCGGGAGCAACCGGGCGCCGCTCACGGCTCGCGCCTCGTGGGCCTCGGCGCC
>DAMDHZ010000047.1:3363-24295 GCA_032101665.1 Brachybacterium sp.
CGGCTCCCTGCCGGCCGCCACCACGGTGGGCGAGCTCGCGAGCCGGATCGCCGCGGTCGTCCCCGCGACCGCGCAGGGAGTGCGGTGGACCGGCGACGCCGAGCGCCCCGTGCGCCGCGTCGCCGTCTGCCCCGGCGCGGGCGACTCGTGCCTCACCGACGCGGTCGCGAGCGGGGCCGACGTCTACGTGACCTCGGACCTGCGCCATCATCCCGCTCTCGAGCACGTCGAATCGGCCGCCGACCCCGCCGCGGTGCCCGCCCTGATCGACGTCGCCCACAGCGCCTCCGAGGCGCTCTGGCTCCCGCTCGCGCGCGAGCTCCTCGGCGAGGCCCTGCCCGGCCTCAGAGTCCAGGTGAGCGGGACGTCGACCGACCCGTGGTCAGGGCGCGTCGGCTGATACCGCGTCCGGCCCGGCTCACTCCACGGGATCGACGATCACGAGCCGGTCGCCGTCGAGCTCGACGCGCAGTGGGCGCCCGCCGACTCCCGTCACCGCGGCCAGGCGCGAGCGCAGCAGGTCGACGAGCGCGTCGATGTCCGCGGGCGGCTCCGCGGCGGCGAGCAGCTCCCGGGCGACGATGCCCCGATACCGCTTCGCGTCGTGCGAGATGACCTTCCGCGTCTCCTCGCGCTGCTGGACGGGCGAGACGGCGAGCACGCGCACTCCACGGCCCGTGCGCAGCGGCAGCATCGACCGGTAGGCCCCCGAGCGGGCGTCGATCACGAGCGGGGAGGCGTCGTCGGCCTCGCGCTCGAGGAGGGACGAGCGCAGCGGGCGCAGCCGCGCGGCCCACCACGGCGCCGCCGTGCCCAGCCGGTGCAGACGCGAGGAGGCCGAGAGGCGATAGGCGGGGATCCGGTCGCGGGCGGCGTCGACGAGGCCGAGCAGCGCGCTCGCGACCAGGACCCGGCGGTCGCGGGGAATCGCCGCGGACGGATCGAGCTGGTCGTACAGCACCCCGGAGTAGACGCCGAGGGCCGGGCCGGCCGGCTCGGCCTCGATCCTCGCCATCCGGTCCACGAGCTCCGGTGCGGACGGAGGCACCCCCAGATGCTCGGCCGCGCCGCGTCCCTCGGTGGTGCGGGTGACCGCGCGGAGCACCGTGCGCCGGGCCGACGTCAGCTGCGGGTGAGCGAGCGCCTCGAGGTCGAGGACGGGGGCGTGATCGTCCGGGCGGGTCTTGGTCTCGGACGGAGGCAGCAGCAGGAGCACCCGGCCATGATTCCAGGAGGAAGCGCCGCGCGGGCCGTCGCGGCTCGGCGTAGACTCCCGGGCGGACCAGTCGGCCGGGCAGTCGCGTCCTCGGTGCGTGAGCGTCGAGGCCGAGGAAAGTCCGGGCTCCATCCGGCACGGTGGTGGGTAACGCCCACCCGGAGCGATCCGCGGGACAGTGCCACAGAGAGCAGACCGCCGCGGCCCGCATGCGGGCCGCGGTAAGGGTGAAAGGGTGGTGTAAGAGACCACCGCGGTCGTGGTGACACGGCCGGCACGGCAAACCCCACCGGGAGCAAGGTCAGACAGGGGACGTCCGAGGGCACCGGCCCGAGTCCCCGGGTGGACCGCTGGAGGTCGTCGGCGACGGCGATCCGAGATGGATGACTGCCGATCACAGAACCCGGCTTACAGGCCGGCTGGTCCCCTCCGGGGCGCGTGCCTCGCGCGGCCGCGCCCCGCCGGCTCAGTTCGCGTGCTTCCTGGCCTTCTTGTGGGCGGCGCGCGCGAGGGCCGCGGCGCCGATGATGCCCGCCTCGTTGCGGGTCTGGGCCGGCACGATCGGGGCCCGCAGGTCCAGCAGCGGCAGGAAGTGCTTGTGCTTCTTGGAGACGCCGCCGCCCACGATGATGAGATCGGGGCTCAGCAGCAGCTCGAGCATCGAGTAGTAGTCCTGCAGGCGTGCGGCCCATGCCTCCCAGCCCAGCTCGTCGCGCGTGCGCGCCGAGTCCGCGACGTACTTCTCCCAGTCCTCGGCCTCGCCGTCGAAGGGGATGTGGCCGAGCTCGGTGTTGGGGACCAGCTCGCCGTCCATGAAGAGCGCGGTGCCGACCCCGGTCCCGAGCGTCGTCATGAGCACGACGCCCGTGGCCTCGTGACCGGCGCCGAACTCCATCTCGGCGATCCCGGCGGCGTCGGCGTCATTGACCACGAACACGTCGTGGCCCGTCCGCTCGGTGAGCAGCTGGTCGACGTCGGTGCCGATCCAGGACTTGTCGACGTTGGCGGCCGTCATCGCCACACCGTGCTGGATCACCGCCGGGAAGGTGACGCCCACGGGCAGGTCGTCGTCGATGGTGAAGGCATCGAGCAGCTCGGCGACCGTGTCGGCGACGGCCTCCGGAGCCGAGGGCTGCGGGGTCGGGATCCGCAGGCGGTCCGCGGACAGCTCGCCCTTCTTGAGGTCGACGGGGGCGCCCTTGATGCCGCTGCCGCCGATGTCGATGCCGAACGCTGCTCTGCTCATGGCTTCTCCTGAGGGAGTCGGCGGCTCCGCAGCCGCACGGGGGAGGGACGTCTGGTCAAGTGTTCCAGATGACGGCACGCCGCGAGGCGTCGGTCCGGCGATCAGACGACGGTGAGGGTCTCGTAGCCGTCGTCGGTGATGAGGAACGTGTGCTCGAACTGGGCCGTGAACGAGCGATCGGCGGTCACGACCGTCCACCCGTCGTCCCACTGCTCCCACGCCTGCGAGCCGAGCGTGACCATGGGCTCGACCGTGAGGGTCATGTTGGGCTCGACGATGTCGTCGAACATCGGCGCGGAGTCGTAGTGCGGGATCACGAGGCCGTTGTGGAAGCCCTCGGCGACGCCGTGGCCCGTGTAGTCGCGCACCGACTCGTAGCCGAAGCGGCCCACGTACTTCTCGACGACGCGCCCGATGACGTTGACCTGCCGACCCGGCTTCGCGGCGCGGATGCCGCGCCACATGGCCTCCTCGGTCCGCTCGACGAGCTCCGCGGCGTGCGGGTCGACCTCGCCGACGGCGAAGGTGGCATTGGTGTCGCCGTGCACGCCGTGGATGAACGCGGTCACGTCGACGTTGAGGATGTCGCCCTCCTCCATCACGGTGGAGTCGGGGATCCCGTGGCAGATCACCTCGTTCAGGCTCGTGCAGCACGACTTGGGGTAGCCGAGGTAGCCGAGCGTAGAGGGGTAGGCGCCGTGGGAGACCATCACGTCGTGGACGATCTCGTCGATCCGGTCGGTCGTCACACCCGGTTGGGCGGCCTCGCCGGCCGCCTCGAGCGCGAGGGCGGCGATCCGTGACGCCTCGCGCACCCGCGCGATGACCGAGGCGCTCTGCACGAAGGGCCCGACGTCGTCGGAGGCGGCCTCGTCCTTACCGACGTACTCGGGCCTCTCGATCGAGGCGGGGACCGCCCGGCGAGGGGAGAGGGTGCCGGGGGTGATGAGGGCGCGTCCCGCGGGACGCAGCCATGGCTCGTGCGATACGCCGTGCTCTACAGTCATGGCCACCAGTGTCTCATCGCCCCTGCGCGGGCACTCGACGGGCCGTGCGAGCCCGACCCAGGAGGACGGTCATGGACTACTACTTCAACCTCGAGACGAAGCAGGTCGAGGAGGGGCCGCAGTCGCCGAGCAGCGAGCTCATGGGCCCCTACGCGACGCGCGAGGAGGCTGCACGGGCCCTCCAGATCGCCGCGAGGCGCAACGAGTCGTGGGACGACGAGGACGCCGCCTGGAAGGGCGAGGGGGGCTGAGGCCTCACTCGAAGGAGTGCTCGGCGCCCGGGTAGCGGCCGCCCTCGACGCTCTCCCGGTACGAGGTGGCCGCGCGCCGGAGGTCGTCGCCGATCTCCGCGAAGCGCTGCACGAAGGCCCCGCGGAAGCCCGACAGGCCCGCCATGTCCTGCCACACGAGGACCTGCCCGTCGCACGCGGGACCGGCACCGATGCCGATCGTCGGGATATGGAGGATCTCCGTGATCCGCTCGGCCACGGCGGCCGGGACGAGCTCGAGCACGACGGCGAACGCGCCCGCCTCCTGCAGGGCGAGGGCCTCGTCGGCCAACCGGTCCGCCGACGCGTGGTCGCGGCCCTGCACCCGGTGGCCGCCGAGGGCGTGGACCGATTGCGGGGTGAAGCCCAGGTGACCCATGACCGGGATCCCCGCGTCGACGAGCGCGCGCACCCGGTCGGTGATCGCGTGGCCGCCCTCGAGCTTGACGGCGTGGGCGCCCGCCCGCATCAGCTCGACGGCATGCGTGACGGCGTCCTGCACCGACGTCTGGTAGGAGCCGAAGGCGAGATCTGCGACGATCAGCGGGCGCGTCACCGACCGTGCCACGGCTCCCGTGAACGTGAGCATGTCCTGGTGGGTCGTGTGCACGGTCGACTCGTAGCCGAGGACCGTCGTGCCCACGGAGTCCCCGACCAGCAGCACGTCGATCCCGGCGCTCTCGAAGATGGTCGCGGAGAACTGGTCGTACGAGGTCAGCATCGCGAAGCGACGGCCCGTGTCCTTGGCGTCCTGGAGGTGCCGGATGCGCACGCGGGCGGGACGGGAGGGATCGGTGGGGGCGTTCATGAGGGCTCTCCTGGTTGGTGCGAGGCCGGATTACGTGACATCATCCCCCATGCCGTCGTATGACGGGGACCACACGCCTCGAGGGAGAACCACCATGATCACCACGATCCGTTCGATCCGCCGCGCCGCCGCGCTCGGCCTCGGCGGCACCGCTGTCGCGATCGCGCTCGCCGCCTGCGGTGGGGGCGGCACCGTGACGGCCGACGAGACCACCTCGGCCGCGGCCGAGACGACGACGGCGAGCGAGTCCGCCACCGAGACGGAATCGACGGAGGCGAGCGCCTCGGAGAGCGCGACCGAGTCCGCGGCGCCTGAGACGAGCGAGGCCGCCGCCCCGGTCACGGAGGACGATCTCAACGCCGCGAAGCAGAACTGGGTCGACTTCTACACGGCCGTGGGCAACAAGGACTACGAGGGCGCGTGCCGCCTCGTGGTGCTGCCCGGCTCCAAGCAGCCGATGACCGACGACCTGGTCAAGCAGTGCGCCGAGGGCGCGAGCTCGGACCCGAACGTCGACCAGATCTCCCCGGAGCTCGCCGCCCAGGTCACGCCCGAGCTGCTGGACGCGCGCGACAACGGCGACGGCACCATCATGGTCTCGATCCAGGGCCAGGACATGCCCTACCCGAACATCAAGGGCGACGACGGCAAATGGTACCTCGAGGCGCAGCTCTGACCTGCCCCTCCCCGTCCGACGGGCCGTCCCTTCCCAGCGGGAGGGGCGGTCCGTCGTCGTGAGCGGCCGCCCTGCGGCAGACTGGGCCCATGGAACGCCACCAGGACGTCGTCATCCGCACGGTCGAGGAGAGGGACATCCGCTTCGTACGGCTGTGGTTCTGTGACGTGCTGGGCACGCTCAAGTCGGTCGCGATCTCCCCGTCGGACCTCGAGACCGCCTTCACCGAGGGCATCGGCATCGACGGCTCCGCGATCGAGGGCCTCACGCGCGAGTACGAGTCGGACATGCTGCTGCGCCCCGACCCCGCGACGTTCGAGCTGCTCCCGTGGCGTGGCGAGGTGGCGGGCACCGGACGCATGATGTGCGACGTGCTCACCCCGGACGGCCAGCCGGCCGCGTCGGACCCGCGGCGGGTGCTCAAGGACGCGATCGCGCGCGCCGAGGCCAAGGGCCTCGAGTTCTTCACCCACCCCGAGATCGAGTTCTACCTGTTCGAGCGAGGCTACGAGCCCGGGCACCCGCTGCGCCCCGTCGACAGCGCCGGCTACTTCGACCACGTCCATCGCGCGAGCGGGCAGGACTTCCGGCGCACGGTGATCCAGTACCTCGAGGCCATGAACATCCAGGTCGAGTACTCCCACCACGAGAACGGCCCGGGCCAGAACGAGATCGATCTGCGCTACGCCGATGCGCTCACCACCGCCGACAACATCCTCACCTTCCGCACCGTGGTCAAGGAGGTCGCGCTGTCGATGGGGCAGGTCGCGACCTTCATGCCCAAGCCGATGATCGACAACCCCGGCTCCGGGATGCACACCCACCTGTCGCTGTTCCAGAACGGGCGCAACGCGTTCCACGAGCCCGGGGCCGAGTACGGCCTCTCGCGCACGGGGCGCCAGTTCATCGCCGGGCTGCTACGTCACGCGCCCGAGTACTGCGCGGTCACGAGCCAGTTCGTCAACTCCTACAAGCGCCTGTGGGGGGCACAGGAGGCTCCGAGCTACGTCTGCTGGGGCCACAACAACCGCTCGGCGCTCGTGCGCGTCCCGTTCCACAAGCCGACCAAGGGCACGAGCTCGCGTGTCGAGTTCCGCGGCGCCGACTCGGCCACCAATCCCTACCTCGCGTTCGCGGTGCTGCTCGCCGCGGGGCTCGCCGGGATCGACGGGGAGTACGACCTGCCCGAGGGCGCCGAGGACACCGTGTGGCAGCTGACCGATCGGGAGCGGCGCGCGCTCGGCTACGAGCCGCTGCCGACCGATCTGTTCCGCGCGCTCGAGGCCTTCGAGTCCTCTGAGCTCATGGCCGAGACCCTCGGCGAGCAGGTCTTCGAGTACTTCCTGCGCAACAAGCACGCCGAGTGGGACCGCTACCGCGAGCAGGTGACCTCGGTCGAGCTCGACGCCACGTTCTACCGGATCTGATCTCATGGCCGCGGAGATGAGCACCGGCGCGCTCGCGCGGGCCGGCTTCGGGGACACGGACCGGGCACAGCGCTTCCTGGGCGATCCCGGGCTGCGCGGTCTCGACGTGCGCGGCACCGAGGCCATCGGCCACGCCGCCGATGCCGACGAGGCGCTGCTGGGGCTGCTCCGGGTGGTCGAGGCCGCCCGTGCCGACCAGCAGGCGGACATCGACGTCGACGCCCTGCTCGGCTCGGTCGGCGAGCCCGGCTCGACCGGGTCCCACCTCGTGACCGTGCTCGGCTCCTCGGTCGCCCTCGGTGATTTCCTCACCCGACACCCCGAACGGCTCGAGGCCCTCGGGGACCGGGACGGCGCCGCGATGCCGCGAGAGGACGTGCGCGCGCACCTGCTGCGAGCCGTCGGCGCGGACCCGGACGCCGAGCTCCCCGTCGCGGCGCTCGACGGACGTGAGGCGCGGGACGCGCTGCGGGTGGCCTACCACGAGCGCCTCCTGCAGATCGCCGTCGCCGATCTGACCGCCGAGAGTGCGATCGACGTCCAGCCGACCGTCTCCGCTTCCCTCGCCGATCTGGCGGACGCGGCTCTCGAGACGGCCCTCGCGATCGCCCGGGCCGGCGTCGACGGTCACGAGGGCGTGCGCCTGGCGGTCCTCGCGATGGGCAAGACGGGTGCGCGCGAGCTCAACTACATCTCCGACGTCGACGTCGTCTACGTGGCTGAGGCCCGTCGCGCCGACGACGAGGCGGCCGGCGACGAGGACGCGGTCATCGCGGTGGCCGCTGCGCTCGGGCGCGAGATCGCGCGCGTGTGCGCCGACCGCACCGCCGAGGGGTCGCTGTGGCAGGTCGACGCGAACCTGCGACCCGAGGGCAAGGACGGGCCGCTCGCCCGCACCCTCGACTCGTGCCGCCGCTACTACCGCCAGTGGGCCAAGTCGTGGGAGTTCCAGGCGCTGCTCAAGGCGCGTCCGGCGGCCGGCGACCTCGAGCTGGGCCAGGCGTTCGTCGACATGGTCGCCCCCCAGGTCTGGCAGGCGTCGACCCGAGAATCCTTCGTCGAGGACTCCCGGGCCATGCGACGGCGCGTCATCGACCACATCCCGCGCGGCGAGGTCGAGCGCAACCTCAAGCTCGGCCCCGGCGGCCTGCGCGACGTCGAGTTCACGGTCCAGCTGCTGCAGATGGTCCACGGGCGCCACGACGAGTCGATCCGCGCCCGCGGCACCCTGCCGGCCCTCACGGCCCTGCGCGACGGCGGCTACATCGGACGCCAGCCCGCCGCCGAGCTCGACGAGGCGTACCGCTTCCTGCGCGCCGTCGAGCACCGCCTCCAGCTGCACCGCATGCGCCGCACCCACGTGCTGCCGACCGCGCCCGGCGACATCCGCCGGCTCGCCCGCAGCCTCGGCCTGGCGCCCGAGAACTTCGTGTCCGTGTACGAGCGGACCCGGCGCCGCGTGCGCCACCTCCACGAGGAGATCTTCTACCGTCCCCTCCTGGTCACCGCGTCGACCCTGTCCGACGGCCAGGTGCGGCTGTCGCCCGAGGCGGCCGCGTCCCGGCTCGCGGCCATCGGCTATCGCGACCCGCGGCGAGCGCTCGGCCACATCGAGGCGCTCACCGAGGGGATCTCGCGGCGCGCAGCGATCCAGCGCCAGCTCCTGCCGAGCCTGCTGGAGTGGTTGGCCGACGGCATCGACCCCGACATGGGCCTGCTCGCCTTCCGGCGCCTCTCCGAGCAGGTGGGCTCGGCCCACTGGTACATGGGGATGCTGCGCGACTCGGGGGTCGCCGCCCAGCGGCTCGCGCGCGTGCTCGCGAACTCCCGGTACGTGGGACAGCAGCTCGAGCGGATCCCCGAGGCCGTGCGCTGGTTGGCCCGTGACGACGAGCTGCGGCCGCTCGACCGCGACGAGCTGCTCTCCGAGTTCGACGCCGTGATCCGGCGCGTCGACACCGCCGAGGCCGCGACCGATGTCCTGCGCCGCACCCGTCGTCGCGAGCTGCTGCGGGTGGCCATGGCCCACCTGGTGCACCTCATCGACGCGCCCGCCGTGGCCGCCGCTCTGACCGACATCGCCGAGGCGGTACTGCGCGCAGGCGTGCGGGTGGCCGCCTACACCGTCCTGCTCGACGAACAGGCCGCCCCCGGAGCGGGGGAGGACCGGGACGACGGATCCCAGGACGTCCCGCGCACCGCGACCGCCCTCGAGAGCCTCGGTATCGACCTGGCCGTCATCGCGCAGGGCAGCTTCGGTGCCGAGGAGATGGGCTACTCCTCCGATGCGGACGTGCAGTTCGTGGTCGACGACCGCGGGGCGGGCGACCGTACCGGCGAGCTGGGCGTCAAGGTCGCCTCGGCCGCACAGAAGATCCTCAACGCGCCCTCGGCCGGCGCGGACATGAAGGTGAGCGCTGACCTGCGTCCCGAGGGCCGCAACGGCGTACTCGCCCGCACCGTCGAGTCCTGGACCGACCACTACGCCAAGAACGCGGAGACGTGGGAGAAGCAGGCGCTCGTGCGCGCGCGGGTGGTGGTCGGGGGCGACGACGTCGCCGCGCGCCTGACCGCGGTCATGGACTCCCACCGCTACCCGCCCGGCGGCCTGTCCGCGCGGGAGCGGCGGGACATCGTGCGCATGAAGGCGCGCGTCGAGTCCGGGCGCCTCCCGCGGGGCGCGGACCCGTCGCGCCACCTCAAGCTCGGACGCGGCTCAATGACGGACGTCGAGTGGGTGGTCCAGCTGCTCGTGATGGACCACGGTGCCGGCTGTGAGCGCTTGCGCGGCGTCACCGGGACGCTCGTGCTGCTCGGGATCCTCGCCGACGAGGGAGTGCTCGGTCGCGGTCAGGCCGACGACCTCGCGGAGGCGTGGTCGCTCTCGTGGGGTCTGCGGCGCGCCCTGTTCCTGTGGAAGGGGCGCGAGTCCGACATCCTCCCGCTCGACCGGACCGAGCTGCGGGCCGCGGCCCGGGTGGTCCAGGGAGAGACGGGCACAGCGGCGGGCATCGAGCAGACGTACCTGCGCGTGACGCGTCACGCGCGCGGCATCGCCGAGGAGATCCTGTTCGGCGGCGGGGAACCGGGCGCGTAGCCTGGGGGAGCCGCCCGCACCGCGAAACGCTACTCTGCCCCGCCCCGCCCTGCCGTCTCCGAGGACCCATGACCACACCCAAGCTCAGCGCGGACACCCCCCGCGGTCGCATGTACCGCCTCGAGCCGGACGGTCCCCTCGTCTACCCGTCGATCACGACGGTGGCCGGGATGCGTGCCAAGGACCATCTGCAGGGCTGGTACGCCACGATGGCGTCCAAGCGGGCACTCGAGATGTACTCGTGGCTCGATCGCAACCCCGCCCGGGCCCAGACGGAGATCTCGCGCGTGACGCGAGATCGGTGGGGAAGTCAGAAGCGCATCGCGGCCGCCGCCGAGGAGCACACACGGCGCGCCTCCGACTTCGGCACCCTCGTGCACGCGGTGTGCGAGGACTGGGAGCGCAGCGGGCAGCGCCCGGACCGCGCGGCGGTCGCCGCACACGTCGAGGCCATGCGCACGGGCTCCGGCGCGTTCGCGACCGAGCCCTCCCTCGACGACCTGCTCCAGCGCGCAGGGATCCGCCTCGACGGCTTCGACCGGTTCCTACAGGACTTCTCCCCGGAGTTCGTGGAGATCGAGCAGACCGTGGTCAACCACACCGTCGGCTACGCCGGCACGACCGACTGCATCGTGAGGATCGGCAACACCATGCTGTCGGGGGACATCAAGACCTCCAAGAAGGTACGCGGCGACTACGCGCTGCAGGGCGTAGTCGCCGTGGTCAACGCCGAGCAGCTCCTCGACGACGACGGTGCGGTGCGCGAGGCCCCCGAGATGACGGGCGCGTTCATCATCCACCTGCCGGAGGCCGGCGGCTACCAGGTGGTCCCCCTGAAGACCACGCGGGCCGAGTTCGACGTGTTCCGCGCGCTCAAGCAGGTGTGGGCCTTCGAGGCCGATGCGTGCGCCCTCGAGGCCACGGGCGACCCCAAGTCGCTCCTGCTGAGCCTGCTCAAGGCCAAGGGCGGGCTCGACGCGCTCGGATGAGCCCGGCGACCTGACCATCCAGCTGCGACGAGTTCCAGACACTTCTCAGAGTCTGTACAGTTGACGGCTTGTGCTCGACGAACCCCGAGGAGATCCGGCATGACCACGCCCAAGAACGACGTTGACGCCTGGGCTGCCGCCCTCGGGCAAGGCCTCACGGTGCCCTTCACCTTCTCCCGCGGCAAGACCGTGTTCATGATCGTCGTCTCGCTGATATTCGTCCTGATCGGCCTGGCGATGGCAGGTGGGGACAGCGTCCTGTGGAAGGTCATCGGGTGGCTCGCTGTCGTCCTCTTCGCCATGAGCGTCGTCGTCCAGATCCGTCGACTGTTCCGCCGTGAACCTGCCATCGAGGTCTCGCCCGAGGGAGTCACGATGACGACGGCGAAGGCCGGCACGATCCCGTGGTCGCACATCCTCGACGTGCGCGGCATCAAGCAGAGCTCGAACATGTTCATCGAACTGGTCGTGACCACGGAGGAAGCTGACCGCCAGGTCGCATCCGGCCTCTCAGTCGGAGAGCGCGAGCTCGAGGACGGGACCTCGCAGAAGGTCCTGTGGGCTCCGAACGGAGTTGCCGTCTCCAAGCCCGCCCTGTGCTCGTGGCTCCACCAGGAATCGATGGCACGTCGCGTTGCGTGAGCTCGAGCTGTTCATGACCTCGCTCTCGGAGGCTTGAGCGTTCCCCCCGCGTGAACGGTATGGCTCATGAAGCTCCCCGGTATTGGGCCAGGACGGGGCATTCGAAGGGATCCCGTGCAGCGAGACCGACGTCATTGAGGTAGCGGACCACGATGAGGTAGGAGCGGTGGATCGGCTCTTCGACGTACGGGACGGCCAGTCGCTCGCACTGCGCGCGAACGATCTCTCGGGCCTTCGCGAGGTGGGGGCGTGGCATCGAGGGGAAGAGATGATGCTCGATCTGGTAGTTCAAGCCTCCGTAGAGCAGGGTGGCCCACCAGCCGCCCCTGATGTTCCGGGAGGTGCGGACCTGCTTGGAAAAGAAGTCGAGGCGCGCTCCGGGGGCGATGACCGGCATCCCCTTGTGGTTCGGGGCGAAGGAGGCGCCCATGCACACCCCGAAGACAGCGAGCTGCACACCGAGGAACGCGAATGCCATCCCGAGCGGCAACAGGATGAACACCGGCACGACGAGCGCAGCGAAGCGCCCCGTGATCAGTGCCAGCTCAGTGAAACGATGAGTTGTCCTCTTCGGTGAGAACAGGTGCCGGAAGCTGTGGCCGTGGAGGTTGAGGCCTTCGAGCGTGAGGAGCGGAAAGAACAACCACCCCTGGCGTGAGGTGATCCAACGGCGCAGCCCGCGGGCCTGGGCGGCGTCAGCAGCCACGAAGGAGACGGTGTCGACAGCAATGTCCGGGTCCTTGCCGACCTGGTTCGGATTGCCGTGGTGGCGGGAGTGCTTGGAGTCCCACCAGCTGAAGCTGAGTCCGACGACGCCCGCGAGCAGCCGCGCAAGACGTGTGTTCGCCTTCCCGCTCGAAAGGACTTGTCTGTGGCCTGCCTCATGGGCGATGAACGCGACCTGGGTGAAGACGATGCCGAGGACGGCGGCGATGACGAGCTGGAACCAACTTGTGCCGAGCACGACGAATGCCGTCACGCACCCGGTGAAGATCAAAGCCAATGCAGCGCCGACGAGCACGTAGTACCAGCGTGCCCGGTCCAGCAGGCCTTCGGCTTTGACAGCATGGGACACGTCGACGAATGCTCTGAGCTGCGGCGGGAAGGAGTCGGCGTCTACGTATGCCTGGCGCTGATTCATGAGTGCTGTGGGGTCAAGGGTCGCCATCACGGGCCGCCTTCGGTGTGGCGCGTGAACCGGCGCCGAGTCTGCCGAGGGGCTCCCCAACACCTCAACCATAGCCCCGAGGGCTGGTAGAACCATGTGCACCTCCCGGGAGATGCATGATCGCATGCGGCCACGAGTGATCGGGTACGGCACCGGTACGCGTCATCGCTGATCCGCTCCGGCCTGTCCGCGAACGAGGTCTGGGCGCGGCTGTGCCAGGAGGAGTCCGCACGATCCGCTGTCAGGGACGCTCCCGCGGATCGTGCGGACATCATGCGGACACCGGGGCGTCCGCAGCCGCTGTGACCTGGATGGGACGATCAGATGTCGTAGTACAGCTCGAACTCGTGGGGGTGGGGACGGAAGCGGAAGGGATCGATCTCCTTGGTCCGCTTGTAGTCGATCCACGTCTCGATCAGGTCCTCGGGGAACACGTCGCCCTCGGTGAGGTAGTCGTGGTCGGCCTCGAGGGCCTCGAGCGCTTCGTCGAGCGAGGACGGGAGCTGCTTGATCTGCGCGTGCTCCTCGGGGGGCAGCTCGTACAGGTCCTTGTCGATCGGCTCGGGGGGCTCGATCCGGTTGCGGATGCCGTCGATGCCGGCCATGAGCTGCGCCGCGAAGGACAGGTACGGGTTGGCCGACGGGTCGGGCGCACGGAACTCGATGCGCTTGGCCTTGGGCGACGTGCCCGTCACGGGGATGCGGATGCACGCCGAGCGGTTGCGGGCCGAGTAGACCATGTTGACGGGCGCCTCGAAACCGGGGACCAGGCGCTTGAAGGAGTTGACCGTCGGGTTGGTGAACGCGACGAGCGACGAGGCGTGCTCGATCAGGCCGCCGATGTACCAGCGGGCGGTGTCCGAGAGGCCGCCGTAGCCGCGCTCGTCGTAGAACAGCGGCTCACCGCCCTTCCACAGGCTCTGGTGGGTGTGCATGCCCGAGCCGTTGTCGCCGAACAGCGGCTTGGGCATGAAGGTGACGGTCTTGCCGTTCTCCCACACCACGTTCTTGACGACGTACTTGAACTTCATGACGTCGTCGGCCGCCTGCAGCAGCGTGTTGAAGCGGTAGTTGATCTCCTGCTGGCCGCCCGTGCCGACCTCGTGGTGGGCGCGCTCGACCTCGAGGCCGACCTCGCCGAGGACCGCGCAGATCTCGTCGCGCAGATCGGCCATCTGGTCGTTGGGGGAGACGGGGAAGTAGCCGCCCTTGACGCGCGTCTTGTAGCCGAGATTGCCGCCGAACTCGGACTCGTCGCGACCGGTGTTCCAGACCGCCTCGTCGGAGTCGATCTTGTAGAAGCCCTCGTTGATGCTCGTCGAGAAGCGGACGTCGTCGAAGATGTAGAACTCGGCCTCGGCGGCGAAGTTCGCGGTGTCGGCGATGCCGGTCGAGCGCAGATACTCCTCGGCCTTGGAGGCGACGGTGCGCGGATCGCGGGAGTACGGCTCGTCGGTGAACGGATCGACGATCGAGAAGTTGATGATGAGCGTCTTGCGCTCACGGAACGGATCGACGTAGGCCGTCTCGAGGTCCGGGACGAGCTTCATGTCGGACTCGTGGATCGCCTGGAATCCACGGATCGACGAGCCGTCGAACAGCTGGCCGGTGGCGATGGCGTCCTCGTCGAAGGAGCTGGCCGGCACGTTGAAGTGCTGCATCACGCCGGGCAGGTCGATGAAGCGGATGTCGATGAACTCGACGTCCTCTTCCTCGATGAACTTCGCGACCTCGCTGGGATTGCTGAACACTCTTCCTCCATCCGCGCGGATCCCCGCGCGTGTCTGATCCCCTGGGGGCGGACGTTCGGTGGTGCGGCGGCGAGGCGGACCTGCTGCCCCGTCGTGCCGGGCCCGACCCGGCCCGGTCAGTGTAGGCAGAGGGCCGCGGTCGTCCTCGGCGATGCCCGGATAGAGTGCAGCACGTGATCGATCGCGAAGACCTCGGCTCCTGGATCGAGGGAGCGCCCACCGACCCCGACTACGTCAAGGGCTCGGGGCTCGGGCTGCCGGCGAGCGGCCCTGGCTCGGTCGCGTCGATCGGCCTCCGCTTCGTCTCCTACGCGATCGACTGGAGTCTGTGCCTCGTCGCCTCGCTGCTGCTGCACGACTCGAGTCCCGCGCTCGTGTGGCCGCTGTTCACGGCCATGAACGTCGTGCTGCTCACGCTGTTCGGCGCCACTGCCGGCCAGTTCGTGCTCCGGCTGCGCGTGGTCCCCGTGGCGCGCCGCTGGCCCATGGTGCTGCGTGCGCTCGTGCGGACCGTGCTGCTCCTGCTCCTGCTGCCCACGCTCGTGTGGAACCGCGACGGACAGCCGCTCCAGGACGTCGCGGCGGGCACGGCCGTGGTCCGCGCGTGATGGCCACCACAGCGCTGTGACCTGCGCAAACGGCGTTCATCACAGTTCGATAACGACGATAACGGAACCATAACGGCTTGAGTGCCATGGAGACGACGTGCCTGGTGACAGGCACTTCGCGGGGCCGCCGCGGGTCCACGGACCGTCAGACCCGCGGCGGCGAGGCCGAGAGACGCGCCACGGCACCTCTCCCGGAGGACAGGTGCCGTGAGCTGGCGATCGATCGGCTCAGCGGCCGCGCATGGCCTTGCGGTTGGGGCGCGCACGCATCGGGTCGACGCCCTTGGGGATCGCCTGGCGCACCGGGCTCGGCATCGCCTGGAGACGCCTCGCGACCGCGCCGGCCTCGTCCTTGGTGAGGACAGGGCGCATGCGCGTCATGTGGCCGGCCAGCTTGGGCAGGGGTACCTCGCCCTTGTCCTTGTCGTCACCGACGATGATCTGGTGGACCGGGACGTTGGGCAGCAGGCGGTTCAGCCGCCCGCTCTCCTTCTCCAGCAGGCGCAGCGCCCGACCGGACGAGCTCTCGGTCACGAGGGCGACGCCGGCGCGTCCGCTCGCGCGGAACAGCATGTCCTGGCTCCGCGGGTCGATCGCGCACGGTTCGTCCTCGACGTTCCAGCCGCGGCGGATCGACTGCATGGCCGCGAGGGCCGCCCCTTTCTGCCCGGTGATGCGCCCATAGGCGGCCGACTCGGCCTTGCGCGCGAGGATGTACATCGCGGCGAGCAGGCCCACCATGAGTCCCAGCAGGATCGTCACGAAGACGGCGTAGGTCGAGCCGTTGAACACGAGCAGCGCGAGCAGGATCGCGATCACGAGCGGCACCAGCAGGCCGGCGAGCATGATCGGGAGCGTGCTCCGGTCGATCTGCTGGGTCTGCTGGAAGACCTGGTACATCTGCTTGAGGCGGCCCGGCTTCTTCGCGGGCTTGGGGGCGTCGGGGCGTGCGGTGGTGCGCGGCATGTTCTCTTCTTTACGGGGAGATCAGGAGGCGGACGGGAGACGGCGCCGGGCCACGACGCTCGTGGCCTCCTGATAGGCGGGGGTCTCGGAGTCGAGGTGGCGCAGATCCTCCGGGATCTCGCGGCCGAGCTTCTTCATCGCCTGCGACCACAGGCGGCCCGAGCGGTACGAGGAGCGCACCATCGGCCCGGCCATGACGGCCAGGAAGCCCATCTCCTCGGCGGCCCCGGACAGCTCGAGGAACATCTCGGGCTTGAGGAACCGCGCGATCGGATGGTGGAGCTTGGACGGGCGCAGGTACTGCGTGATGGTGAGGATGTCGCAGCCGGACTCGACCAGCTGCTCCATGGTGTCGAGGATCTCCTCGTCGGTCTCGCCCATCCCGAGGATCAGGTTCGACTTGGTCACGAGGCCCGCGTCCTTGGCGGCCTGGATCACCTCGAGGCTGCGCTCGAAACGGAACGCGGGGCGGATCTGCTTGAAGATGCGCGGGACGGTCTCGAGGTTGTGGGCGAACACCTCGGGCGCGGAATCGAAGATCGCCTCGAGCGCGGCCGGGTTGCCCTTGATGTCGTCGACGAGCAGCTCGACGCCGGTGCCGGGGTTCATCGCGTGCACCTGCCGGCAGGTCTCGGCGAAGAGCCACGAGGCGCCGTCGGGGAGGTCGTCGCGCGCGACGCCCGTGATGGTCGTGTAGCGCAGGTCCATCTCCTTGACGGAGCGGGCCACCTTGAAGGGCTCCGTCGGATCGACCGCGAGCGGCTTTCCCGTGGCGATGTTGCAGAAGTCGCAGCGGCGGGTGCAGGTGTCACCACCGATCAGGAACGACGCCTCGCGGTCCTCCCAGCACTCGAAGATGTTGGGACAGCCTGCTTCCTCGCACACGGTGTGCAGGCCCTGCCCGTGCACCCGCTTCTTCATGTCGGAGTACTCGGGGCCCATGACGGCCCGGGTCTTGATCCAATCGGGCTTGCGCTCGATGGGCGTCTCGGCGTTGCGCGCCTCGACGCGGAGCATCCGTCGACCTTCCGGTGCGATCGTCACGCTGGGGTCTCCTCCCGTCGAAGTGTCTGCGGCAGTCTATCGGCCCGGGCCCCTCGGTCGGGCGTGCGGGGGATCAGACGCGAGGAGCGTCGCGGCCCGCCGTGCGCTCGGCCACGAGCTCGGCCATCGCGCGCTCGGCGCGCTCGATCACGTCCGCGACGCGGACCTGCCGGCCGCTCTCCCGGCTGAGGCTCGTGACCCCCGCGTCGTCGATGCCGCACGGGATCACGTTGGCGGCCCAGGACAGGTCGTTGGCGCAGTTCAGGGCGAAGCCGTGCATCGTGGTGCGCTTGGAGACGCGCATGCCGATCGCCGCGATCTTGCGGTCCTCCGCGCCCGGCCGGGTGACCCACACGCCGCTGCGACCTTCGACGGGGACGGTGTCGACCCCGAAGCCGGCGCACACGGAGATGAGCGCGTGCTCGAGGGCGCGCACGAAGCCGACGACGTCGATCGGTGCGGGAAGCCGCACGATGGGGTACCCGACCAGCTGCTGGGGGCCGTGCCACGTGATCTTGCCGCCGCGGTCCACGTCGACGACGGGGGCGCCGTCGCGGGGGCGCTCATGATCGGCGGTGAGCTTGCCGGCGGTGTAGACGGCCTGGTGCTCGAGCAGGAGGAGGGTGTCCGGCCGGTTCCCGGCGGTGACGTCGGCGTGGACGGCGCGTTGGACGTCCCACGCGGCCCGGTACTCGACGGGTCCCGGCGGCAACCCGAACTCCTCATGGCGGTCGCCGCCGACGAGAGGATCGGAGAAACCGAGGCGGATCACGTCGAGCACACGGCGATCCTACGCCTCACCTGCGGATTGTGGATGACCGCAGGCTCCCGTCCGGCGTCGCGTGTTCACTGGGCCCATGACGGAGGGACGGCGGGCGGCCCGGGAGCCGCACGAGACGGGGGAGCTGGCGCCGAGCGCGTGCACGGCCATCGAGTGCGTGGGGGGCGACGAGCTCCACGTGGTCGAGCGCGCCCGCACCGCGGCGGGGAGGCACGTGGTCGTGGTCCGCGCGATCGCTCCCGGCGGGATCGCCATCGTGCTCGATCAAGCGCGGCTGCTCGCCGAGCTCGAGGCAGCCGGTGCGACGGCGCTCCCGCGGGTGCTCGGCGCCTCCGCGACCGCCTACGTGCGGGAGGACGCCGCGCCCTGGGGCGCGCGTCCGGGTCGTCGGCGTGCGGACGTGGGGAGCCCGGCCACGGCCGAGCGCATGGCCGTGGCTGCAGCCCGTGACCGGCTCGACGCCTCGGTGTCGGTGCTCCATGAGCGGGGATACGTGCTCGGTCTCGAGGAGCGCACGGGCCTTGCCGTGAGACCGGACGGGACAGTCGTGGTCACGGATCTTCGGTCGCTCCACCGTGCGGAGGATCTCGGTTCGCGCCGGGCGGACCAGCGCTGGATCGACGGGGTGCTCGGTGACCAGGGGCGCACGCTGCGGCGTCGGCGCGAGATGTCGGGAGAGGGACCGGGATCAGATCCGGCGCTCACGGCGCCGACCGCTGAGACGAGCGGGCACACCGGGTGGACTCCGGTGGAGTCCGCGATCGGGAACCGCGAACCGGCAGGGCGCCGGGTTCGGGAACGACGGGCACGCGTCCGGCGCCGCCGACGTCTCCTGGCCGGCGCGACCGCGGTCGCCCTGGTCTCGATGACGCTCACCCTGCTGTTCGCCACCCGGGCCGAGGCCCCCGCGGGGCCGCGGGCGACCGCGAGCCCCCCGGCGGACGCAGGCGCCACGGTGACTCCTGGCGGGGGCCCTGACCAGAGCGCTTCCCCGGTGGCCCCCGAGAACCCCGTCGCGCTCGTCGCCGCACTGGCCTCGGCCCGGCGGGCCCATGTGGTGGGCGGTGCCGCCGACGGCGCGACCCAGCCGTCCTCGCCCGCGAGCCAGGAGGATGCGCGACTCGCCGAGGCGTACGCCGGGATCGACGTCGCCGGCTGGGAGACCCGGGTGGTGTCCGCGGAGGTCACGATGCTCGACACTGCCGCCGGGACCGCGACCATCCGGGCGCGGATCGCCGAGTCACCCCGCACGCTCACCGACGCCGACGGCTGGTCCACGTCCGTGCCGGCCAGCCCCGAGCACGACGTGGAGCTCCGCCTGGCCTGGAGCGACGGACGATGGCTGCTGACGGACGTGGTCGCCGCGTGAGCCGGGAGCCCGCGAACAGGCCGGGGGAGGGGAAGAAAGAGGGTCCCGTCACCTCGCGGTGACGGGACCCTCGTGCGCCTCGAGCTCCTCGCGGATCTCAGGGACGCGACGTGCTCACAGACCGAGCTCGCCCTCGAAGCGGCCCTCCTCGAGACGTCGCTTCATGTGGGTCAGGAAGCGGGCCGCGTCGCCGCCGTCGACGAGACGGTGGTCGTAGGACAGGAACAGGTACATCATCGAGCGGACCGCGATGACCTCGTCCCCGGCCTCGGTCGTGATCACGGCGGGCCGCTTGACGATGGTGCCGCAGCCCAGGATCCCGACCTGCGGGTTCGGGACGATCGGCGTGTCGAACAGGGCTCCGCCGGAGCCGGTGTTCGTGATCGTGAAGGTCGCACCCTGCAGATCGTCGGGCCCGAGCTTGTTGCTCTTGGCCTTCGCGCCGAGCTCGCCGATCTGACGCGCCAGGCCCGCCAGGTTCAGGTCGCCCGCGTTCTTGATGACCGGCACGACCAGGCCGCGGTCGGTGTCGGCGGCCATCCCGATGTTCTCGGAGCCGTGGTAGACGATCGAGTCGCCGTCGATCTCCGCGTTGAGCTTCGGGTAGGTCTTGAGCGCCTCGACGGTCGCCTGCATGATGAACGGCAGGAACGTCAGCTTGGCGCCCTCGCGCTGGGCGAACGCGTCCTTGGCCCTGCCGCGAAGCTTGGCCACGTTGGTCATGTCGACCTCGACCGCGGTGGTCAGCTGGGCCTGGGTCTGCAGGGACTCGACCATGCGCGACGCCACGATCTTGCGCAGACGCGACATCTTCTCGGTCGTGCCCCGCAGCGGAGAGGCCTCGACGGGAGCGGGCGCCTTCGACGGCGCGGCGGCCGGCGCCGACGGCGCGGCCGGGGCGGCCTGCTGCTCGGCGGCCTTCTTCTGCTCCTCGATGGCCTGCTGGACGTCCTGCTTGCGGATGCGGCCGCCGACGCCCGTGCCCGTGACGGAGCTCAGGTCGATGCCGGCCTCGTTCGCGAGCTTGCGCACGAGCGGGGTCACGTAGCCGGGGCCGTCCGACGAGCCGCCCGAGACGGTCGAGGAGGCCTGCGGGCGGGGCGCCTGCTCCTCCTTCTTGTCGGTCTGCGGTGTGGAGTCGGTCTTGGGCTCCTCGGGAGCCGGCTTCGCGGCCGGCTTCTCCGCCGGCTTCTCGGGCTCCGGCTCGGCCTTCTTCTCCTCGGCCGGAGCGGCCTGGCCGCCACCGCTCGAGGCGGGGGCGGAGCCGTCACCGACGATCGCGAGCACGGCCCCGACCTCGGCGTCCTCGTCCTCCTGGACCCGGATCTCCTGGATCGTGCCGGCCACGGGGGAAGGGATCTCGGTGTCGACCTTGTCGGTCGAGACCTCGAGCAGGGGCTCGTCGACCTCGACGGTGTCGCCGACCGACTTGAGCCACCGGGTGACGGTGCCCTCGGTCACGGACTCGCCGAGCGCCGGCATGGTGACCTCCTGGCCGCCACCGCCCGAGGCCTGCGCGGCATCGGCATCCTCGGCGGCACCCGAGTCGGGCTCGCCCTCGCCGGGCTTGGTCTCCGAGCCCTGGGGGGTCTCCTCATCGGTCGACGGTGCGGTCGTGTCGTCGGAGGCGAGGTTCTCTCCCGCGTCGCTGCCCGAGTCGTCCGCGGCGGGCGCGCCGGAGCCGTCGCCGATGACGACGAGATCGGCGCCGACCTCGGCGTCCTCGTCCTCCTCGACGAGGATCTTCTCGATCGTGCCCGCGACGGGCGAGGGGATCTCGGTGTCGACCTTGTCGGTCGAGACCTCGAGCAGGGGCTCGTCGACCTCGACGGTGTCGCCGACCGACTTGAGCCACCGGGTGACGGTGC
>DAMDHZ010000048.1:0-524 GCA_032101665.1 Brachybacterium sp.
CGCACATGGGCTTCCGCCTCGCCCAGCGCTCCAATGGCGTGTCGCGTCTGCACGGTGCCGTCTCCCGCGCGATGTTCCAGGACCTGTACCCGGGCTTCGACGTCGACGAGGTGCCGATCGGCTCGGTCACCAACGGCGTGCACCGCCGCACCTGGGTCAGCGCCCCCATGGACGACCTGTACAAGAAGGCCATGGGCGACATCGACATCTCGGGCACCGGCGACTGGAGTCAGCTCGGCCAGCTCACCGACCACGACCTCGTCGACACCCGCAACCGCCTGCGCGCCGACCTGGTCACGATGGCGCGCGAGCACATGCGCGCCGCGTGGCTGCGTCGCGGCGCCGACGAGGCCGAACTGTCCTGGACCCAGGACATCCTCGATCCCGACGTGCTCACGATCGGCTTCGCCCGTCGCGTCTCGACGTACAAGCGCCTCACGCTCATGCTCAACGACCCGGAGCGGCTGCGTCGCATCCTCACCGACGACGAGCACCCGGTCCAGTTCGTCATCGCCGGCAAGGCC
>DAMDHZ010000048.1:534-24198 GCA_032101665.1 Brachybacterium sp.
GTTCATGCAGAAGCTCGTGCGCTTCGCCGACGAGGCGGGAGTGCGCCACCGCATCGCGTTCCTGCCCGACTACGACATCAAGATGGCCTCGGTGCTCGTGGCCGGCTCCGACGTGTGGCTCAACAACCCGATCCGTCCCGAGGAGGCCTCCGGTACCTCGGGCATGAAGGCCGCCATGAACGGCGGGCTCACGTTCTCCGTGTCCGACGGCTGGTGGGACGAGATGGCCACCGACGAGACCGGCTGGACCATCCCGACCGTCGAGTCCGGCGACCGCGACCACCGCGACCGTCTCGAGGCCGACGCGCTCTACGACATCCTGGAGAACCGGATCGCACCCCTGTTCTACGACCGCGACCAGCAGGGCGTCCCGACGGGCTGGCTCGAGAAGGTCCGCAGCTCCCTGGTCCAGATCGCGCCGCAGGTCACGGCCGCCCGCATGGTCCGCGACTACGTGACCGAGTTGTATCTGCCGGCCGCCGCCGCCTACCGCGCCTTCGCCGAGGACCCCTCGCTCAAGAAGACGTTCACGACGTGGAAGGCGCAGGTCTCCGACGCCTGGCCCCAGGTGTCCGTGACCGACGTGCGCCTGACGGGCACGCGCGGCGAGGTCGCGCCGACCGGCGCCGAGCTGTCGCTGTCGGCGGCCGTGGAGCTCGCCGGCCTCATGGACACGGACGTCACCGTCGAGGCCGCCGTCGGCCAGGTCGACGTCGCCGGCGAGCTGGCCGACGTCACCCTGATCCCGCTGCAGCGAGACGGGGGCGGTCGCTACGGCGCCCGCTTCACCCTCGCCGCGCCCGGCGAGCTCGGCTACACGGTGCGCGTGACGCCGCAGCACCCCGTGCTCGCCGCGCGGGCCGAGCTCGGGCTGGTCGCCACCGCGTGATGCGTGTCAAGCCGCTGGTGGCATGGATGCTGGTGGCGCCGAGCCTGCTCGGCGTCACCGCGTTCCTGCTGCTGCCGGTCGTGCTGGCGTTCGTCGTCTCGTTCGCTCGCTGGGATCTGATCGGCACTCCCGAGCTGGTCGGGCTGCAGAACTACGCCGAGCTGCTGGGAAGCGGGGCGCTCGCCAACTCGCTCCTGGTCACGGTCGTCTTCACGCTCATCTCGGTGCCGGTGTCGCTCGCGCTCGGCCTCGTGCTCGCGACCCAGCTGGCCCGCGCTCTCCCGGGCTCGGCCCTCGTGCGGGTGCTCGTCGTCATCCCCTGGGTGTGCGCGCCGCTCGCGCTCGGCGTGGTCTGGAAGTGGATCTTCCAGCCCTCCACGGGCGCACTCAACGCGATCATCGGACATCGCGTCGAGTGGCTCACGTCCCCGACGCTCGCCCTGCCGGCGGTCGCGTTCGTCGCGATCTGGCAGAACGTCGGCTATGTGTCGCTGTTCTTCCAGGCCGGGCTCACGCGCATCCCCGACTCCCTCTACGAGGCCGCCGCGCTCGACGGCGCAGGACCCGCCCGCCGCCTGTGGTCGATCACGGTGCCGCTGCTGCGACCCACCACCTTCTTCCTCGCCGTCACCCAGGTGGTCGCGAGCTTCCAGGTGTTCGACACGGTGTACGCGCTGACCGGGGGAGGGCCCGAGCACCGCACCGAGGTGATCGCCTCGCTCATCTACAACGAGGCGTTCACGTCGTTCCGGGTGGGTCGCGCGAGCGCGGCCGCCGTGATCCTGTTCGTCCTGCTCGTCGTGATCACCGTCGTCCAGCAGCGGTACTTCTCCCGCCGCATCACCTACGACCTGAGCTGAGACGCGATGGCCTCGAGACGCTCTTCCCTGCACGCCCGTTCGAGAGCCGGCGTGATCGCGACGTACGCGGTGCTGATCGTGTCGGCCGTGCTGACGCTCGCCCCGTTCGTGCTGTCGGTGATGACCGGTCTGACGAGCGCGCGCCAGTTCGCCCAGCAGGGTCCCCTGCACCTGCCGTCGCCGCTGACGCTCGAGAACGTCGCCCGGCTGTTCACCGGCGAGAACAGCTTCGTGACGCCGATCGCCGTGACCGTGCAGATGGTCGTCGTGATCCTCGCGGGGCAGATGGTGTTCTCCATCCTCGCCGCGTACGCGTTCGCGCTGCTGCGATTCCCCGGACGGGACCTGCTGTTCTGGGTCTACGTCGCGACCCTCATGGTCCCGCAGGTCGTGGTGGTCGTGCCGCTGTACCTGATGATGGCGCAGGCCGACATGCGCAACACGTTCTGGGCGCTCGTGCTGCCGTTCGTGTTCGGCTCGCCGTACGCGATCTTCCTCCTGCGCGAGAACTTCCGCGGCATGTCCAGCGAGCTCATCGACGCGATGCGCGTCGACGGGGCCGGCACCCTGCGCCTGCTGTGGAACCTCGTGATCCCGCTCAACCGCCCGATCATCGTCACCCTCGTCCTGATCACGGCGGTGACGCACTGGAACTCGTTCATGTGGCCGCTCATCATCACGTCCGGGCCGCAGTGGCGCACCGTGACGGTCGCGACCGCGAGCCTGCAGAGCCAGTACAACAACAACTGGACCCTCGTGATGGCGGCCACGACCCTCGCGATGATCCCGCTCGTGGTGCTGTTCATCCTCTTCCAGCGCCAGATCACGCGGTCGATCGGCGCGTCCCAGCTGCGCTGACGTGACACCGCGGGGCGGGAGGAGCGGCAGGCCGCGGTGCACGTCGCGTGATCGGAAGCACGGGGAGCCGCGTCGGGCATGCACAATGGAGGCATCGCCCGGCGGCGAACCGCCCGGCCTCCTGCACGGAAGGACTCCCCATGCTCACCCGTCGCCATCTCCTGACCGCCCTCGGTGTCACCGGCATCGCCACCGCCGCGGCCGCCTGCTCGCCCTCGGGTTCCTCCGGCGGCTCCGACGGCGACGAGAAGGCCCTGACCTTCCGCCTCTGGGACGACACGGCCAAGGCCGCCTACCAGGAGTCCTTCGAGAAGTTCACCAAGGACTCGGGCTGGACGGTCACGATCGACGTCGTCCCGTGGGACGAGTACTGGAAGCAGCTCTCCCTCGACGTGGGCAGCTCCGAGGCCGCCGACGTGTACTGGATGAACTCGGCCAACTACGTCCAGTTCCAGCAGTCCGGCAACCTCATGAACATCTCCGACGTCGTCACGGACGACACCGACAAGTGGGTGAAGTCCGTCGTGGACCTCTACACGCGCGACGGTGCGCTGTGGGGCGTACCGCAGCTGTGGGACTCGATCGCGCTGTTCTACAACAAGACGCTCACCGACGCCGCGGGCGTCGACCCCACCCAGCTGCGCTTCGACCCCGCGGCCGACACCGACCCGCTGCGCGACGCGGGCCGCGCCCTCACCGTCGACGGCGCCGGCAAGCATCCCGGGGAGGACGGCTTCGACGCGGGCAGCCGCAGCCAGTACGGCTTCAACTCCCAGGCCGACCGTCAGGCGATCATCGGCCCCTTCCTCGCCTCCAACGGCGCCCAGTGGGAGGACGGCGACGACATGTACGCGTTCGCGTCAGACCAGGGCATCGCGGCCTTCGGGTACATGGCGGACCTCGTCAACGTCGACCAGATCGCGCCGAGTGCCGCGGACACCAACGAGAACGGCGACTTCACGCGCGACCTGTTCACCCAGGGCAAGCTCGGGCTGTTCCAGTCCGGACCCTACAACCTCAAGAACGTGGCCGACGGCGTGGACGGCTCCTTCGAGTGGGGCATCGCGCCGATGGTGGCCGGCCCGGCGGGCGCGAAGTCGCTCGTCCACGGCGTCACCGCGGTCGGCAACGCCCGCGCGCAGGACGACAAGATCGAGGGCATCAAGAAGCTGCTCGCGTGGCTCGGCTCGGCCGACGGACAGCGCCCGCTCGGCGAGCAGGGCGTCGCGTTCCCGGCGCACTCGGATGCGCAGGGCGCGTTCGTGGACTACTGGCGCGGGCAGAACGTCGACGTCCAGCAGTTCATCACGGCGACGCAGGATCCCGCCCCGGCCGACACGGGCGCCAAGGCCAACGCGGGGCTCACGGCCGCGATGCCGATCTTCCAGGAGATCTTCATCGGGCGGAAGACCGCGAAGGAGGGCGTGCCCGAGGCGCAGGAGGCCGGCAACGACGCCATGAAGTGACGGCGCGCTGTCCGCGGGGCGAAGCGAGAGCGTCCCGCCGCCGGCCCAGCTACCCCTTGATGCGGATCATGCCCTCCTGGGTCACGGTCGCCACGAGGCCGCCTTCGCGGTCGAAGAGGCGTCCCTCGGTCAGGCCGCGTCCGCCCGACGCCGACGGCGAGTGCTGGACGTACAGGAGCCACTCGTTCGCGTCGACGTGGCGATGCCACCAGATGCCGTGGTTGATCGTCGCGGCCCGCAGCCCCGGTGTGACCCAGGACAGGCCCTGGCGCCGCATGATCGCCTCGAACGGCGTGTAGTCGCTCGCGAACGCGAGGATCGCGTCGTGCACGAGGGCAGGGGCGTCGATCGGGGCGATCATGCGCATCCACACCATCTGCGTCGCGCTCGCGCTGCCGTCCGGACGGATGTAGATGGGATCCGTGACGTGGCGGATGTCGATGGGGCGCTGCGTGGCCCAGTAGCGCGCGACGGGATGCTCGATCCCGGCGAGCACCTGCGCGGTCGTCGGCAGGCCCTCCGGGTCCGGGGCCTCGGGCGCGCTCTCGCCGTGCTCGAGACCCTCCTGCTCCTCCTGGAACGATCCCGTCATCGCGAAGATCATGCGCTCGCCACCGGTCGGACGCTCCTGGGAGGCGAGCACGCGACGCACGGAGAAGGAGCCGCCGTCGCGCAGGTCGTCCACCGTGAAGCGGATGGGCGCGTCGGGCGCCCCCGCCTCGAGGAAGTACGAGAACGAGGAGTGGATGCGCCGCCCCTCCGGGACGGTGCGGCCCATCGCGACGGTCGCCTGCCCCATCACCTGCCCGCCGAAGACGTGACCGCCCGGCTGCGGGTTCGAGTAGCCCTGATAGACGTGGTCGTCGATCTCGACGAGGTCGAGCAGGTCCACCAGCCCCGCGGCGACCTCGCGGGCATCCGGGGAGCTCAGGTCAGGGTCGGGCGCGGTGGGCAGGGTCATGATCGCCATGCTATGTCGGGGCGAGGTGAGACCATGACGCCATGGCTCATCTCGACATCACCGTCCCCATGCGCTGGAGCGACATCGACGGCTACGGGCACGTCAACAACTCCGCGATGCTCACGCTCCTCGAGGAGGCCCGGATCCGGGCCTTCTGGGGTGCGCCCGACGAGCAGATCGCACTCGGGGCCGAGGTCCTGCCGAGCGCGCTGCCCACGTACGACTCGGGCTCGACCGTGCACACGGTGGTCGCGAGCAACCGCATCGAGTACGCGCGCGAGCTCGGCTTCCGTCGCGACAACGTGGTCGTGCGGCTGTGGCTGTCCCGGATCGGGGGCGCGAGCCTGACGATCGACTACCAGGTGCTCACGCGCGACGACCCGGAGGGGAACGCGCCGTACGCGACCGCCCGCACCGTGATCGTCCTGGTCGACGCCGCGACGGGCCGCCCCGCTCGGATCGATGCCGATCTGCGGGCCTCACTGCGCGACTACGCGGGCCAGCCGCTCCGCTTCCGGGAGGGCTGAGCCGGTCAGTCCAGCGTGCCCGGGATCCGCCGCCCGGCCAGGGGCGCCTGCCCGCCGTCGACGGTGTTGACGAGGGAGTGCGCGGCCCGCTCGAGGTAGTCCCGCAGCGTCTCGGCGTGCAGCGGCGGCAGCTCGAGCGCATCGATCGCCGCGTTCATGTGGCCCAGCCACGCGTCGCGCGCCGCGGGTGAGACCGGGAAGACGCCGTGGCGGACCCGCAGCCGCGGATGTCCGCGGCGCTCCCCATAGGTCTTCGGCCCGCCCCAGTACTGCTCGAGGAACATCGTCAGGCGCTCGCGCGCCCCGGCGAGATCGGTCTCGGGATACATGGGGCGCAGCAGCGGGTCGGTCGCGACGCCCGCGTAGAAGCGGTCGACCAGGGCGACGAAGGTGTCGTGCCCGCCGACGGCCTCGTAGAAGGTCTGCTGGGGATCGCCCTCGGGCCCCGTGGGGCCGGAGGGACGCAGGGGGATGGTCATCGGGGCGTCCTCGGTTCGCGTGTCGTGGCGCTCACGCCGTGGGCTCGACGATCCGGGGCATCGCGAACTCGATGCCGGCGTCGGAGAAGGCCACCCGCACCCGCTGGCGCAGATCCTGCTCGATGGCCCACTGCTGGCCCGGCTGGACCTTGGCGACGATGCGGCGCTGGAACCGCGCGCCGTCGACCGAGAGGATGCCCGAGACCGTCGGCTTCTCGATCAGCAGGTCGTGCACGCTCTGGTCCTCCCAGATCGCATCGGCCACGGAGCTGAGCACCTCGCTCACCTGCGCGTTGCGCGCCTGGTTGGAGATGTCGAGCTGCACCACCGCGTTGGAGTAGCCGCGGGACATGTTGGCGATCCGCACGATCTCGCCGTTGCGGACCGTCCACAGCGCCCCGTCGAGGCTGCGCACCTGGGTCACGCGCAGGTTGATGTTGACGACGGTGCCGGTCGCATATTCCAGGTCCACCACGTCGCCCACCGCGACGATGTCCTCGAACAGCATCACCACGCCGGAGATCAGGTCCTTGATGATGGTCTGCGCGCCGATGCCGGCGGCCAGACCCGCGACGCCGAGGCTCGCGATGATGGGCGCGACGTTGACCCCGATCTCGGACAGGATCATCACGATCGCGATGACCCCGATGACGGCCGAGGCGACGTTGACGGCGACGTTCGAGAGGGTTTCGGCCCGCTGCTCGCGACGGGCCTGGGCCTGCTTGAGCTCGCGCTTGTCGCGACGGACGACGGCATTGGTGACCGAGGATAGCGCGGTCCCCGAGTCCATCATCGTGCGGAAGAAGCGCCCGATCAGCCAGCGCAGGACGACGCGCAGCACCACCGCGACGACGATGATCAGCAGGATCCGTACGCCGCTCGTGGCGAGCCAGGTGAGGAACGAGTCCAGCAGCGAGACCGCCTGGTCGGTCCCGCCCTCGGAGAGGAGCCAGTCGAAGTCCATGGAGCCGACCCTAACGATGACGACTGACCGGTGTCCGGGAGCTGTGACCCACGTATCCGTGGCCCCGCGGAGCGGCCGCAGGCGGGCGACGACGAGATCCGCGATCGGGCCGGGGATCCCCGTGCCGCCACCGCCCGGCAGCGGGCGGCGGCGGCACGGACCAGGCGGCGGTCAGGAGGCCGTGTCGGCCTGCTGGACGCGCAGGGCGCGGGCCACACCGTCGCGGCCCTCGACGATCGGTCGGCGCAGGCCCAGCGGCGCGTCCTCGTGCTCGGCGAGCCACGCGTCGGCGCGCTCGACCACGTCCTCGTGCGGGAAGGACGAGGGGAAGTAGCCCTGGATCAAGCGGTTGGCGATCTCGTTGGAGCGGGCGTCCCACACGTCGTCGAGCATCGTGAAGTACGGGCCCGTGTAGATCCGCACGAGGGTGTCGTCGTGCACGCGCCAGAAGCCCTGCACGACCGCGGTCACGGACTCGTTGGGCAGCACGTCCTCCTCGACGGTCCGGCGCCAGGCCTCGGCCTTGGCGTCCGGTGTGGGGAGGGCGGCGCGCGCCGTGAGGGCGCTCTTGCGGCCCGACTGGGTGTCGTCGTCGGCGAGCACCGCGTCGATGCCCGCCTCGTCGATCGCCCCGAGGGAGGCCAGGGCGATCACGAGCTTCCAGCGCAGGTCCGTGTCGATCCGGCGAGCCTCGAGGACGACGGAGCCGTCGAGCAGGCCCTCGAGCACCCGCTGGTGCGCGGCGCTCACGGCGTGGCGGGCGAAGGCCTCGACGAACTGGAGCTGGGCGTCGGAGCCTCCGCGCGCCCCCTGGGCGAGCGACCACAGGGCGTCGGCGGTGGCCTCGCCGCGCCGTACGCGATCCTCGGGGTCGGCGTAGCGACCGGTCACCGCATCGAGCTGGCCCAGCAGGGTCCGGATCACGGAGGACTGGTCCTCGCCCGTCAGGTTCGCGAGCACGAGCTCGTGGAAGCGTCGTGAGGGCAGCTCGGCATCGCGCACCATGTCCCACGCGGCACCCCAGACGAGGGTGCGGGCCAGCGGGTCGTCGATGTCGCGCAGATGCTCCATGGCGACCTGCAGCGAGGCCTCGTCCAGTCGCACCTTGGCGTAGGCGAGATCGCCGTCGTTGACGAGCCAGAGGTCCGCCGCCTCGCCCTCCAGCTGGGGCACGGGCGTGGACTCGCCGTCGACATCGATCTCGACCTCGGCGGTGCGGCGCAGGCGACCGTCGGCGAGGGTGAAGCCGGCGATCCGCAGCCGGTGCGGACGCAGCGTCGGGTGGTCGGCCGGCGCGGCCTGCTCGACCGCGAACGTGCGCACGGTGCCGTCGGTGTCGCGCTCGATGACGGGACGCAGGGTGGTCACGCCCGCCGTCTCGAGCCACAGCGCCGACCACTCGCGCAGATCGCGGCCGCTCGTGGCCTCGAGCTCGACGAGCAGGTCGTCGAGCTCGGTGTTGGACCACGCGTGCTTGCGGAAGTAGGCGCGCAGACCCTCGAAGAACGCGTCCTGGCCCACGTAGGCCACGAGCTGGCGCAGCACGGAGGCGCCCTTGGCGTAGGTGATGCCGTCGAAGTTGGTCTCGACCGCGTCGAAGTCGACCATGTCGGCGACGATCGGGTGGGTCGAGGGCAGCTGGTCCTGGTTGTAGGCCCACGACTTCTCGCTCCCGGCGAAGGTCGTCCACGCGTCGCGCCACCGCGTCGCCTCGGCCGAGGCGAGGGTCGAGGCGTACTCGGCGAAGGACTCGTTGAGCCACAGGTCGTCCCACCAGCGCATCGTCACGAGGTCGCCGAACCACATGTGGGCCAGCTCGTGCAGGACCGTGAGGTCCCGGCGCTCGCGGATCGCGTCCGAGACGTCCGAGCGGAACACGTAGGACTCGACGTAGGTGATCGCGCCGGGGTTCTCCATCGCGCCCATGTTGTACTCGGGCACGAAGACCTGGTCGTACTTGCGGAACGGGAAGTCGCAGTCGAAGGCCCGCTCGTAGAAGGTGATGCCGGCGGCCGTGACGTCGATGATGTTCCGCGGGTCCAGGTGCTCGGCGAGCGAGGCCCGCGCGTACACGCCCATCGGGATCGTGCGCCCGTCTCGGGTGGTGACGGAGCCCTCGCCGCCCTCGTAGCGACCGGCGATGAGCGCCGTCAGGTAGGTCGAGATCGGCTCGGTGGGATCGAACGCCCAGGTGGCCGTGCCTTCCTCCGCGGGGGTCGGGTCGGGGGTCGGGGCGTTGGAGATGACCCGCCAGTGGTCCGGCGCGGTCACCGTGAAGGTGAAGACGGCCTTGAGGTCGGGCTGCTCGAAGCACGCGAACATGCGCCGGGCGTCGGAGACCTCGAACTGGGTGTAGAGGTACACCTCGTCGTCGACGGGATCGACGAACCGGTGCAGGCCCTCGCCGGTGTTCATGTAGGCGCCGTCGGCGAGGATCCGCACGACGTTCTCGCCCTCGGCGAGCGCGGGCAGCTGCACGCGGGCGCCGTCGAAGCGGGAGGCCGGATCCTCGAGCAGCTCGCCGTTGAGCTCGATCTCGTGGACGGTGGGGGCAATCAGGTCGACGAAGGTCTCGCGCGTCGCGCTCGAGCGGAAGCGGATGGTGGTCTCGGTGCGGAACGTCGCGGGGCCGCGGGTCAGGTCGAGACGGACGTCGTAGGAGTCCGTCGAGAGGAAGGAGGCGCGCTCGCGCGCCTCCTGGCGGGTCAGGTTCTCGGTTGCAGGCATGCGCTCCATCTTGCCACCGGCGCCGGACCGGCCCAGGCGGAGGCAGCGGCGAGGGCCGGTTCAGCGCGAGGTGAGGTCGACCGTCCATGCGTAGTGGGAGGGCAGATCCGGGATCTTCCACGACGGGTCGGGGAAGAAGTGCTCGAAGCCGGCGTCGAAGGGGTAGGACCAGCTCTCGATGTCCCTCACCGCGCGGCGTCCGGCGCGGCGGATCTCCTGCACCTGCTCGGGCGAGAAGTAGCCGACGCGCTCGGCTCCCTCGAGCTCGTCCTCGTCCTTGTAATGCCAGTCGCGGCGCGGCAGCACCACCAGGTCCAGCACCAGGTCGCGAGTCCGCACCCCCTCGTCGGTGCGCTCGAAAGGGGTCTCGAGGTTGACGTAGTAGCAGCCCAGCGAGCCGTCGTCCTTGTAGAACAGCCACACCGAGTACGGCTTGTCGGGAAGCCCGATCATGAGGATCCCGTTGCCCGTCCAGAGCTGCTTGGACTGCACCCGCGGGGCGGTGAACATGCCCTCGTCACCGGCGCGGCGCAGGGCGGCGCCGTTCTCGAGGACGGGCAGCAGCACCTCGGTGCCCGGGGCGATCCACACGACGATCCCGCGGTCGTCGTCGAGCACCACCGTCCCGGGCCGCACGGTGCGGGTGGGGTGTTGGAGGGTGTAATAGGTCCAGGTCACGTGGTCGCCGGGCGACCAGCGTCGCGTCGAAGGCATCTGAGTTCGTCCAGGCCGGGTCGGCCCCCACGGACCGCACCGGGTCGTCCGGCCGAAGGCCCCGGTGCTCACCTGCCCGCCCGCGAGGGGGAACGTGTATGGGACCGACCATACCCCTTCGCCCCTCGACCGCCGTGTACAGCCGCGTCACCCCTCGCCGGACCACGCTCCCCACAACCGGGCGTACACGCCACCGTGGCTGAGCAGCTGCTCGTGCGGGCCCTCCTCGACCACGCGACCGTCGGCCATGACGAGGATGCGGTCGGCCAGGGCCGCCTGGGACAGGCGGTGGGCCACGATCACGGTCGTGCGGCCACGGGCGGTCTCGAGGGCCGCGCGCTCGAGGACGCGCGCCCCCGTCGAGCCCTCGTCGGCCGTCGCCTCGTCCATCACGAGCACCTCGGGGTCCTGGAGCACGATGCGGGCGAGCGCGAGCTGCTGGGCCTGCTCGGCCGTGAGCTGTTCGCCCTTCTCGCCCACCTCGGTGTCCAGTCCGCGGGGCAGGCGGCGCGTCCAGGCGAGCGCGCCGACCCGCGCGAGGGCCTGCTCGAGCTCGGCGTCGGTCGCCTCGGGACGGGCCAGACGCAGGTCCGTGGACAGGGGGCCGCGGAAGACGTGCACGTCCTGGCTGACGATCGAGGCGTGCGCGCGGACGGCCTCGAGATCGGCGCGCGCGAGGTCCGCCCCGCCGTGCAGGACCCGGCCGTGTCGCGGCGCGAGGGTGCCCGCGATGATCGACGCGAGCGTCGACTTGCCGGCGCCCGAGGCGCCCACCAGGGCGATGGTCTCGCCCGGCGCGATGTGGAGGTCCAGCGGCTCGAGCACGACCCGCTCGGCGCCCTCGGCGTCGAGACCGTAGGCGTGGGAGACGTCGGTGAGCTCGATCGAGGCGTCGCGCGGACGCTCCTCGCCGGGGGAGGAGGCCGGGTCGATCGTGTCGATCACGCCCACCATGCGCGTGAGGCTCGCGCCCGCGGACTGCACGTCGTCGAGGGTGAAGATCACCATCATCATGGGCCAGATCAGCGAGGTCATGTAGATCCCGGCGGCGGTCACCAGCCCGAGCGGCGCGTCGAATCCGTGGACCAGCAGGTAGCCGATGAGCAGCACGCCCGCGATCGCGATGTTCTCGGGCACGTTGATGCCCTTGACCACGCGGGTCACGAGCACCATCACCCGCATGCCGAGCACCGCCGCGGCCTTGGACAGGACCGCGACGTGCTGGGTCTCGCGCTGCTCGAGGCCGTAGGCGTGGACCGTGCGCGAGCCGTGGATGGCCGAGAGCAAACCCTGGGCGCGCGCGCCCATCGCGATCCGCTCGCGACGGTAGATGCGGGCCGAGCGCGGCAGGTACCAGCGGCCCGCGACGACGTACATCGGGACGATGACCGCCACCAGGAGCAGCAGCCAGGGCGACAGGGTCGCCATCCCGATCAGGGTGACGACCACGAAGAACGCGGTCTGCACGAGGGTGGGCACGACGTTGTTGACGGCGCGCGCGGTCACGTCGACGTCGTCGGCGACCCGCGAGAGGGCGTCGCCGATGCCGGCCTGCTCCATCGTCTGGGCGGGCAGATCGAGCGCCCGGTCGATCACGTCCTCGCGCATCCCGGCGAGGATGCGCTGGCCCAGGGCGCTCACCTGGGCCCAGGCGAGCGCCGAGAACACGGCCTGCAGGGTGCCTGCGATCACGATGAGCGCGCCGAGTCGCCACAGGGCCTGGCCGTCGCCGGCGGTGACGACGTCGACGGCCTGTCCGATCAGCCGGGGCAGCCATGCCGCGCACAGCGAGGCGATCGTGCTCGTGAGCACCGTCAGCGCGGTCTCCCCGGCGTGCTCGCGCAGCCGCGCGCCCATGAAGCGGGCGGCGGCGCGGCCGCTCGCGATCGGCAGCAGGGAGGCGTGCTCGGCGAGCTGTCGGCGCGCCGTCTCGTCGGCGTCGGCTGTCGTGGTCGCGGTGAGATCGGCGGGCACGGACAGCCAGTCCGCGCGCGTCAGTCCGAGCGCTCCGGAGGGGGTCGTGCTCATCGCTGCACCGCCTCTCGGTAGTGGTCGTCATCCATCAGATCGGTGTGCGTGCCCTGGGCCGCGACCCGGCCGTCGCGCACGAAGACCACGCGGTCGGCCTCGCGCAGCAGGGCGGGTGCCCTCGTGAGCACGAGCGTGGCCCGGTCGGGGAGGCGCCGTGCGGCGGTGAGCGCCTCGGCGATGTGCTGCTCGGTGACGGCGTCGACCGCGGTGGTGGGGTCCTGCAGGACGAGCACAGGTGCATCGGCCGCGACCGCGCGGGCGAGCGCGATGCGCTGGCGCTGCCCACCCGACAGATTCGCGCCGCGGTCCAGGATCCGCGAGTCGAAGCCGTCGGGAAGGATGCGCAGCATGTCCTCGGCGCCCGCCGCATGCAGCGCCGCGTCCGCCCAGGCGTCGTCGCTCCCGTCGGTCGCGGCGCCGCGGGGCACGCGCGTCGCGAGCTGGTCGCGCAGCGTCCCGTCGAACAGGTCGACGCGGTGCGGCTCGACCAGGAGGTCCGCACGGACCTCCGCCGGGTCGAGGGAGACGAGGGGCCGATCACCGAGGTGCGCACCAGGGGCACCGCCCGTCACGACCTCGAGCAGGGCGTCGGCGTCGGCGAGGTCGCCGCACGCGACCGCGACCACGTGGCCGTCGGGCACCGCGAGGTCCACGCCCTCGAGCGTGCCGTGGTCGGCGTCAGCGATGCACAGGCCGCCCGCGCCGGCGCGGCGCGCCTCCCGGCCGTCGGCCCCGTCGGCGGGCGCGAAATCCTGCAGACGCGGGTCGTCGACCGTCCAGCCGAGGTCGGCGAGCAGGTCGCGCACGCGGCGGGCGGAGGTCGAGATGCTCGCCCACCACACGGGCACGCCGGACAAGCCCTGGAGCTGGCCCATGATCGAGCGGGTCACGCCGACCACGGCGATCAGGGTGCCGAGCGTCATGGCGCCGCTCAGGGTGTGACGGGCGGCGATCACGACGACGGCCGCGAGCATCACGGCGGTCACGAGGGTGGTGAGGCCGCTCGAGACGCCGGAGAAGCGGGCGTTCGTGAGGGCCGCCCGCAGGGCCGTACGCGACTGCTGGCGATAGCGCGCCCGGGCACGGGACTGCACGCCGAGCCCCTGCAGCACCCGCAGGCCCTGCACGAGGTCGGTCGCGGTGGCCGCGGCCTCCGCCGCCTCGGACTGCTGGGCGTCGTAGCGGCGGGAGAGGACGGGGGAGACCACGCGGATCACGACCACGAGGGCGATCAGGCCCAGGAAGAGGGTGAGCCCGAGCCACAGGTCCAGGATCGTGAACCAGACGGCGCAGCCGAGCACGACGGCGGAGGCGGGGAACGCCCACGGCAGCATGTCGAGCAGGTCCGAGGCCTTGTCGGCGTCGGACGTCGCGATCGAGAGCACTTCGCCCGCGGGCCGGTCCGCCGTGGTGGACCGCGGATCGAGCACGGCCGCCGTCGCGACCACGCGCAGACGATGGCGCTCGCGCATGCGCCCCTCCTGTGAGCGCAGGAACACATCGACCCATGCGAACACACCCAGCACCCGGGTCGCGACGATCGCGAGAGCCCCGAGGACGGTGGCCAGGAGGCTGCCCGCGATGATGCCGCGGTCGATGACGAGGCCGAGCGCGATGGGCACCACGATCTCGATGCCCTCGGAGAAGATCGACAGGGGCAGCACGCGCGCGAGCATCGACCGATTGGCGCGCACGATCGACCGCATGACCGACGGGGAGGCGGCGCGCACGGCGACGGGATCAGGAGTCGCGGAGGAGGCGACCGAGGAAGGGGACGGCACGCATCGATCCAACCGGTCCGATCCGCTCCGGCGCAACGCAATTGACGTGCTTCCGCTCACGCCGCGAGGGTGACGGCCGTCGCGGTGACCGGTGACACAATGGACGGCGACGACCGCACCCACCCTCCCGACGCCCCGCGTCGGAGAACGGAGACGATGATGCCCGCTCAGGACGTCACGCTGTACTTCGACCCCATCTGCCCGTACGCCTGGATGACGAGCCGCTGGCTGCTGCACGCCGCCGAGGTCCGCGACGTGAACCCGATGTTCTCCGTGATGAGCCTCGCGGTGCTCAACGAGGGGCGTGACCTGGACGAGGACTACCGCCGCTCGATGGACGAGGCCTGGGGGCCCGCCCGCGTGGCCCGGAAGGTCGAGCGGTCCGCCTCGCAGGAGCAGCTCGCCGCGTTCTACACCGCCTTCGGCGAGCACTACCACGTGCGCGGCTCGGGCGACCGTCGCGGCTCGACCGCGGCCGCGCTCGAGGCGGCGGGCCTGCCTGCCGAGTGGCTCGACGTGTACGACTCGGGGGACCTCGACGGTGACCTGCGCGCGGCGCAGCGCGCCGTGGTCGACATGGTGGGCGACGAGGTCGGCACGCCCGTCGTGTCCTTCGGCGAGGGCGTGGCCTACTTCGGCCCGGTCGTCTCCCCGGCCCCCCGGGGCGAGGACGCCGGGACCCTGTTCGACGCGCTCGCGGCGGCCACCACGGTGCCCGGCTTCTACGAGCTCAAGCGCACGCGCGACCACGATCCCGACTTCTCCTGACCGCCTGGCCGCGGCCCGCACGGGCGACCGCGGCCGCCCTGCGAAAGGCACAGACATGCGTGTCCACATCGGCACCGACCACGCCGGCTTCGAGCTCAAGAACCGGCTCGTCGCCTCTCTGACCGCCAAGGGGCACGAGGTCACCGACCACGGCGCCCACGAGTACGACGCCGTCGACGACTACCCGCCGTTCTGCACGGCCGTCGGCGAGGGCGTCGTCGCCGACGCCGGCTCCCTCGGGATCGTCATCGGCGGCAGCGGCAACGGGGAGCAGATCGCCGCCAACAAGGTGAAGGGGGTGCGCGCCGCCCTGGTGTGGAACGAGGACACCGCGACCCTGGCCCGTCAGCACAACGACGCGAACGTCGTCTCCGTCGGCGCCCGCCAGCACACCGAGGACGAGCTCGAGCACCTGATCGACCTGTTCCTCGCGACGCCGTTCAGCGGTGACGAGCGCCACGCGCGGCGCATCGGACTCATCGCCCGGTACGAGGAGACCGGCGGGTACGGGGCCCGTGCCTGAAGGGCACACCGTCCATCGCCTCGCCGACGCGTTCGAGCAGGGCTTCGGCGGCCGGCGCGTGCGGGTCTCGAGCCCGCAGGGCCGCTTCGCCGCCGGGGCCGAACGCATCGACGGCCAGGTGCTCGTCGACGCCGAGGCGGTCGGCAAGCACCTGCTCCTCGGCTTCGCGCCTTCGGCGGACACGGAGCCGACCGACCCCGCGGTGTCGTTCGTGCACGTCCATCTCGGCCTGTACGGCTCGTGGACCTTCGCGGGGGACGCGGGCTTCGCGACGGCCCACGCGATCGGGGCGCCGCGACGCCGTGTCGGCGAGGTCGAGGGCGATCTCGACGTCGAGGAGGACTGGCGCCGACTCGTGCCGCGCGAGACCGTGCGAGTCCGGATCGCAGGCCCGCAGGGGCTCGCGGACCTGACCGGTCCGACCGCGTGCGAGCTCTACGACGCCCAGCAGCGTGACGCCCTCCTCGCGCGTCTCGGACCCGACCCGCTGCGCCGGGATGCCGATCCGTCGCGATTCGTGGAAAAGGTGCGGCGCTCGCGCAGCGGCATCGGGGTGCTGCTCATGAACCAGGACGTGATCGCGGGGGTGGGCAACATCTACCGGGCCGAGGCCCTGTTCCGTGCCCGTCTCGACCCCTTCGTGCCGGGGGAGCACCTCACGGCGTCCCTCGTGGAGGGGATCTGGGAGGACCTGTCGGTGCTCATGGCCTACGGCGCACGGACCGGCCGGATCGTCACGACCGAGCCCGAGCATCGCGACATCGAGGCGCGGATCATCGAGCGTTCCCGCGGGGCCCGGCAGAACGGCGACGACGATCCCGCGGTCGTGCCGCGCGAGAAGTCGTTCTACGTCTACCACCGCCAGACGCTGCCGTGCCGGCTGTGCGCGACGACGATCCGCTCCGCCGAGCTCGCCGGGCGCACCGTGTTCTGGTGCCCGCGCTGCCAGAGCGTGCGCTCACGTCGTGCCGGGTGGTCGGGCGAGCACCCCGCGGCCGCGTGGGCGCTCGCCGGGGAGGGCGACTGACGCCTCGTCGGGTCGGCGTGGGGCATCGGTGCGGCGGAGCGAGTTCTGCGCGCGGGGTGCTTGCCCCATCGAGTCCTGCGGGTGGGGAGCGTTTCGCGATCGAGTCCTGCATGCGGAGAGCTTCTTGTGATCGACTTCTGCGGTAGGGGTGCTCACGCCCATCGAGTTCTGCGGGAGGGTCGTTGTGAACCATCGAGTTCTCCGGGCGAGTTGCTTCTTGCCATCGGATTCTGCGGACGGGTCGCTACCTGTCGTCGGGTTCTGCGTTTGAGCCGCTACCAGCCATCGAGTTCTGCTTTCGAGTCGCTGTGAGCCATCGACTTCTGCGCCACGGTCGCCATGTCTTACCGTTGGCGACCCGGGCGCAGAAGTCGCTTGCGCGATGGTCGCCTGTCGCCTGTCGCCTGTCGCCTGTCGGTGAGGTGAAGCGTGCCGCTACCGCTGCCCTCCATCGAGTGGTGCAAAGTCGGTGTCATCGCGAACCGATCGGTGCGTTCCCGGCGCCATGTGCCGAAATGGCGACGACAACGTGCCTCTGGGTCCAGTGTTCCGACGTCAATGTGCCTCTGGATGCAGGGTTCCGACGTCAATGTGCCTCTGGATGCAGGGTTCCGACGTCAACGTGCCTCTCGGTGGCTCGGAGGTGGAGAACCCTGATGCTGGGCGCTGGTCTCCCCTCGACACGTGCCTCCCGGTGCACGATTGCGGCGTGCAGGGGGCCGGCCGCGCCTCACTGCTCGGGGTTGCGCGCCGAGATGGCTCCGCTCAGCGCGGTCGCGAACGCGCACCATGCCGGGTAGGGCGCCAGGGCGAGGGCGTAGCGTCGCTTCGCCCGGCCGACCCGCCGCGCCAGTCCCACGCTCGAGAGGGTGAGCGCCGCGGCGACCGGCACCGACAGCGCCACCTCGCGCCGGGCGAAGAACACCCAGCACCAGGCCGCGTTGAGCCCGAGGTTCACCGTCAGGGCACGCCACAGGGCCCGACGTTCGTCCTCGGGCAGCTCGTCGAGGGCCGCGGCGCTCGTGGCGGCGATGTCGGCATACAGCGCGGTCCAGGCGACGGGGAACGCCCAGCTCGGCGGGAAGAACTCGGGCTTGTCGAGGCGGTCGAACCAGGGGGAGTCGACGCCCTGCCGGGTCGCGGCGGTGCCGGCGGCCGCCGCGGCGGTCGTGAGCAGCCCCGCGGGGACGAGGTGGCGTGCGCGGGGCAGGACCGAGCGGGACGTGAGCGATCGGGACATGGAGGCCTCCTTCGAGAGCGGGGCGATCCGGCCAGGCGGCCGACCGGGGCGAGACGGCTCGGCGATCCGGCTCAGTAGGCTCTCGCCCCATGGACGATGACCCGACGGTACTCTCCCTTCCCGAGCCCGAGCCCGAGCCCGAGCCCGAGCCCGAGCCCGAGCCCGAGCCCGAGCCTGCGCCGCTTCTCGACGAGGGCATGCTCGACGTCGGCGACGGTCAGCGCCTCCACTACGAGGTCTCGGGCGCCTCCGACGGTGTTCCCGCCCTCTATCTGCACGGCGGCCCCGGTGGACGTCTCACGAGCGGCTATCGCCGCAAGGCCCCCGCGGACCGCTGCCGGATCATCGGTTTCTCCCAGCGCGGCGCGGGTCTCAGCACGCCGAGCGCCGCGGAGGAGGACGTCGACCTCGCCGTCAACACCACGGCGCACCTGATCGCGGACATCGAACGTCTGCGCGAGGCACTCGGGATCCAGGCCTGGATCGTCCAGGGCGTCTCATGGGGCTCGACCCTTGCGATCGCCTACGCCCAGGTCCACCCCGATCGGGTGCTCGGGATCGTGCTCATGGCCGTCACGAGCACGTCGCGCCGTGAGGTCGACTGGATCACCGAGGACGTCGGCGCGATCTACCCCGAGGCCTGGGACGCCTTCGCCGCCTTCGCCGAGGAGCACGGCGAGTTCGACCACCACGACCGCACGCCAGGACGGGTGAGGATCGTCGAGGCCTACCGACGCCTGCTCACGTGCGGCGATCGAGGGCTCGAGGAGAGAGCGGCAACGGCATGGATGGCCTGGGAGGACGAGCACATCCGGATCGGCACCGGCGACGTGCGCGGCCCCGTCCGCCCCGCCGCGGCTCCGTCCGGCGAGGAGCGGTGCTTCGCTCTCGGGTTCGCCCGCCTCGTCACCCACTACTGGGCACATGACGGCTTCGGGCCCGAGGGCGGCCTGCTCGCGCACATGGACCGGATCGGCCACCTCCCTGCCGTGCTGATCCATGGCCGCCGCGACGTCTCCGGACCGCTCGTCACCGCCTGGGAGCTGCACCGCGCGTGGCCCGCGAGCCGGCTCGTCGTCGTCGAGGAGGAAGGGCACGGTGGGCCGCGCATGGTCGCGGCGTGGCGCGCGGCCATGGACGAGTTCGCCCGGACGCTGTCGACGTCCGGGACGGACAGCGGGCCGGGGGAACAGGTGGCCGCCCCGTAAGGTGAGCGGGTGCCCAGCTCCGAGCCCCTCCTCAGTCATCCGTCCGCCGCGCCGCGCGAGATCGCGGTGCGTCGTGCACCGCTTTGCGAGATCGACCCGCGCACGCTCTATCGGATCCTTCAGCTGCGCGAGCGCGTCTTCAGCATGGAGCAGCACGCGACGGACGAGGACCTCGACGGGCGCGAGCTCGAGGACACGACCATCCTGGTCTGGCTCGAGGAGCAGGCGGGCGACGGCCGGGACGGCACCGCACGCGTGATCGCCCAGGCGCGGGTCCTCGCCGACCGCGACGCGATGCGGATCGGGCGCGTCGTGGTCGCGGGCGATCGGCGCCGCGGCGGCCAGGGGCGACGCCTCATGCGGGCCGCCCTCGACGTCTGCCGCGAGCAGGGCCCCGGCCTCGAGATCCGCATCGACGCCCAGGCATATCTCGAGCAGTGGTACGCCTCGATGGGTTTCGAGACGGTCGGGGGCATCTTCCTCGAGGCCGGTATCGAGCACGTCGCGATGGTGCTTCGCCCCTGAGGCGCTCCGGTCACGGGCGCTCAGCGGACTCCTCGATCATCGCCGCGATGGCCTCGCGGCCGAAGTAGACGGCGGTCTCCCGCGCGCTCGGCGTACCGAGATCGGGGTCGGCGCCGGCCTCGAGCAGCGCCCGCACGACCGCGTCATAGCCCTTGAACGCAGCACCCGCGAGAGGGCTCTGGCCGCGGTCGTTGAGCTGGTCGACGTCTGCGCCGCGCTCGGCGAGAGCCCTCAGGAGGTCGGGGTGGTCGTGATAGGCGGCGAGCATGAGCAGAGAGTTGCCGTCGGCGTCGCGCATCGTGGCGGGCGCCCCGGCGTCGAGGTAGGGGAGGACGGCGGGTGCGTCACCACGGCGGCACGCGTCGAACAGGGCGTGCGCGAGGGCCACGGCATCGTCGTCGGTGGGGGAGGTGTCGTTCGAGGTCACGGACCCAGGTTAGAGCAGGGCACCTGACGCACGGTCTCGCGTCGCGCGCCGCCCGCGACCCCCGGCCCGCGTCTCCCTACCACGCGGCTCAGCCCACGAGCGCGCGCGCGGCCCACGGCCAGACGAGCAGGAAGACGCCCACGACGATACCCACGGCATCGGCCCCGGTGAACGGGCTCGGCATCGCCCACGTGCGGTTGTGGGCGGTCGCGAAGCCGCGCGCGTCCATCGCGATCGCCTGCACGGTCGCCGAGCGGATCGCGGTCACGAGCATCCCGAGGGTCGCCGAGGCGTAGGGGCGCAGGCTCCATCGCGGGGCGAGCCCGCGCAGCCGACGCGCCTCCATGAGGATCCTCCAGCTGCGTCGGAAGGTGCTCAGGTGGGCCAGTCCTGCGGTCGAGCCGACCACGATGCGCGCGGGGAGGTGCAGCCGCTGGCCGAGGGCATCACCGAGCCGGGTGGCATCGAGGCTGCCGAGCATGAGCACCCCGGGCAGCACGAGCGCCCCGATCCGCAGGGCCTCCCGGGCGGCGAGCTCCCAGGCCGCGCCGCTCCCGATCGACTCGGGGGACAGCAGCACGACCGACCAGGCGACCGTGGCCATCGCCAGCACGGTCGGCAGGATCCGCGGCAGGGCGCCGCGCAGGGAACGGAGGGCCAGCGGGGCGAGCGCCACGATGGGCGCCATCACGAGTGCGCCCACGACAGGGGAGTCGACCGCGAACGAGCCGATCATCGCGAGCAGCCCGATCGCGAGCATCGTGAGCTGGTTGAGATGCGCTGCCGGTGCGTCACGGCGGCGGACGCGGTCGGGCTCGGCCGTCGGGCCGCCCGCGAGCGCGATGCCCTGGTCGGCGCGAGCCGCCACGACGGGGTCGTGGGTCGCGGCGACGACCGTGCAGCCGTCCGCGCGCGCGGCGTCGAGGAGATCGAGGACCGCCGCCGCCCTCCGGGCGTCGAGGCCGACCGTCGGCTCGTCGAGCACGAGCAGCTCCGGCCGCATCGCGAGCGCCGCCGCGATCGCGAGGCGGCGCTGCTCCCCACCGGAGAGGGTGAAGGGGTTGGCCCCGGCCAGGGCGGCCAGGTCGGTCGCGGCGAGCAGCTGCTCGGCGATCGAGGGATCGGACACCCAGGGCGAGGCGAGGATCTCCTCGCGCACGGTCGCGGCCACAAAGGAGTGCTCGGGATTCTGGGGCACCATGGCCCGGCGCCGGGCCTCGGGACGGCGCACCAACCCGCCGGCCGGCTCGTCGAGGCCGACCACGAGGCGCAGCAGGGTCGACTTCCCGGCGCCGCTCGGACCGGTGATCGCGACCAGCGCGCCCGGCGGGGCGTGCAGCTCGAGGTGCTCGGCGAGAAGGCGGCCGGTGCCGTCGGGGTGCATGACCGCGGCGTCCTCGAGGGCGAGCACCTCCGCGACGTCGGCGCTCTCGGCCTTCGCCGGCTCGGCGACCGCCGCCGTCGCAGCGACCGTCGCCTCGGCGGGCAGCTCCAGCCCGGCCCCGAGCAGCGTCTCCCGGTGCTCGACGAGCAGGGTGCGCGGCGGCCCGTCGGCGACGATCCGGGCCTGGGGGCCCAGCACGAGCAGCCGGTCGGCCAGGTCGAGCCACGGCTCGATGCGGTGCTCGGCGATCACGACCGTGCGCTCGCGGGCGAGGGCCGCGACGGCCTCCCGGACCTCGTGCGCGCTCACCGGGTCGAGCATCGAGACCGGCTCGTCGAGCAGCAGCACGTCGGGGTCGAGGGCGAGGGCGCCACCGAGGGAGATGCGCTGGAGCTGGCCGCCGGAGGTCTCGAGCGGGCCGGCCGCCTCGTCGACGTCGGGGACGAGGTCGGCGAGCACGGAGCGCACGCGCTCCCAGATCTCCGCTCGCGGCACCGACCGGTTCTCGGGGCCGAAGGCGACGTCGCGGCCGACGGTCTCGGCCACGACCGTGTGCTCGGGCTGCTGCAGGACCAGGCCGCGCCGGGCCGAGCCGTCGACGTGTCCGCTCAGGTCCCCGGACTCGTCGTCGAGCAGCCCCGCGAGCGCGAGCAGGACCGTCGACTTGCCACTGCCGCTCGCCCCGGCCAGCAGCACGGTGCTGCCGGGCGCGAGGCGCAGGTCCAGGCGATCGATCGTGGGCAGCCTGCGGCCGGCGGGGCGCCAGCTGAGGTCATGGACCTCGAGCGCCCCGCCGACCCGTGCACGGGTCGTCACACGAGGTCCCGTGCCGCCCGCTCCCGCCCGATCGGGAAGGCGCTCAGGACGCCCGTGCGCGCGAGCAGGCGCGCGAGGGGAAGGCAGACGAGCGGGCTGATCACAGCGCCCGAGAGCGCCATCAGCGCGAGGTAGACGAGCTTCCAGGACAGCGCCCAGGAGAGGGCGCTCGTCGCGAAGGCCTCATAGACCCACTCGAGCCCCGCCGCGACGGCTCCCGCCAGGGCGAGGGCGCCGATGCCGAAGCGGCGGTAGGCGAGCAGGGCAAGGCCGATCTCGACCCCGAGGCCTTGGGCGAGGCCCGAGATCATGGTCGTGTACCCCCACTGGTTGCCGATCAGCATCTCCACGAACGAGGCGATGAGCTCGGCCAGCAGCGCCGCGCCGGGGCGCCGGACGATCACGCCCGCGAGGATCGCCGGCAGGAACCACACGCCCGCGAGGATCCCGGCGGCGGGCGCGAAGGCCGCGGTGATCGAGTCGATCGGGTAGTAGAGATAGTTCAGGCCCAGGAACACGACGCCCATCGCGATCCCGATCGTGACCGTGACCGTGACGTCCACGGTACGGAAACCGCGCCGGCGGCCCGTCGTCTCGTGCGGTGCGGTGCGTGTCGTCGTCATCATGTGCTCCTTCCGTCGAGGAAGGGTCGTGACGCGACGCCGGCGGCGGGCACGAGGGCCCTGTCGCCGTGGCGCGTCACGAGAGAAATCCCGACTCCCTACGCCGGTGCAAACCGGATCAGGTTCGAGGGTCTGCGCCGTTCGCGCACTCTCAGCACCCCGTGGTGCTCCCCTGTCAGTGGATGACGAGGGCCACTCTACCGCTCCCGGGCCTCACCAGATGCGGACACGGCGTTCGGGTGCGAGGTACATCGCATCGCCCTCGGCCACGTCGAACGCGTCGTAGAAGGCGTCGATGTGCGCCGCGGGCACGTTGCAGCGGAACTCGGCGGGGGAGTGCGGATCGGTCGCGAGGCGCCGGATCGACTCCTGCGGCCGGTTCTTCCCGCGCCACACGGTGGCCCACGACCAGAACAGCCGCTGCAGACCGCTCATGCCGTCGAGCACGGGCGGCTGCTCGCCCTCGAAGCGCGAGAGGTAGGCGGCGACGGCGATCGACAGGCCGCCCAGGTCGCCGATGTTCTCGCCGATCGTGAGCGCACCCGACACGCGGTGGGAATCGTCGAGCTCGCGCGGGGAGAGCGCCGAGTACTGCTCGATGAGCGCCCCGGTGCGCTTCTCGAACTCGCGGCGGTCCTCCTCGGTCCACCACGAGCGCAGGTTGCCGTCGCCGTCGTACTTCGAGCCCTGGTCGTCGAAGCCGTGCCCGATCTCGTGGCCGATGACCGCGCCGATGCCGCCGAAGTTCACGGCGTCCTCCGCGTCGGCGTCGAAGAACGGTGGCTGCAGGATCGCGGCCGGGAACACGATCTCGTTGGCACCGGGGTTGTAGTAGGCGTTGACGGTCTGCGGCGTCATGTGCCACT
>DAMDHZ010000049.1:0-10896 GCA_032101665.1 Brachybacterium sp.
CACCCGGTACGCCCGCTGGCACCTCGTCGGCCGCGCCCAGACGGACCGGCACGACCGCATCGCGCCAAACGTGGCGGCACGCTGCCGGGGCGACATCGACAGCGCCCGCGCGTTCCTCGACTATCTCATCTCCGGCGGTTGCGACCTCGATGACTGCCCGCAAGCCCACCTCGACGCCTGGATCACCACCGATCGCGGCCGCCGTCTCGCGTTCATCCGCTGGCTCAAACGAGGCGGCTACCTCCGGCGTGTCTGGCTCCCTGGACCGGTTCCAGCGAAAGATCCGGCCCACGACGTCGACCCCGAAGAACAGCTCGCCCTGGTTCGCCGGCTCCTACACGAGCCTGGCAGCGCCAGCGTCGAAGACCGCGCCGCAGCCTGTCTGATCCTGCTCTACGCTCAGCCGGTCGCGAAGATCGTTCGACTGACCGTCGAGGACATTCAAATGGGCGATGGCGAGACCTTTCTCCGCCTCGGCCCCGAGCCCGTGTTGCTCATCCCGCCGCTGGACGAGCTTGTGACCGCGCTACCGGCCGCCCAACCGTTCGGAGCGGCGAGCAAACTGGCCGATTCCCGTTGGCTGTTCATCGGCAAGAATGCCGGCACGCATTTGCACCCCGCCTCGCTGATGCGCCGGATGCACCGCCTCGGGGTAACCTCCAGAGCCAGTCGGAACACCGCCCTGCTGCGCCTGGCCTCGACCACGCCGCCGGCGGTGTTCCCCTCGCTCGTCGGAGTCAGCATCGGCACCGCGACACGTTGGGGCGGACTCGCCGGAGCTTCATGGAGTAGCTACGCGGCCACACGACGCAGCCAAGCGCGTCCCTGACCGTTACTGCCAGGACCGCATCGTGTCCTTCAACGATGTCGTCGGGCGTCCGATGAGGCGGGACAGATCACCCGTCGTGATGGCTTGGGTCCCGTCGCGCATGCCCTGGTAGAGCACGCCAAGGAATCCGACGGTCGCCTCGTCGAGGCCGGCCCCGAGGAGCATGTCGCGCTCCTGCTCGGGGGTGAGCGGCTCGTAGCGCACCGGCGTTCCGAGGACGTCCTGAGCGGTCTGCGCGAACTCCGCGTAGTCCCAAGCAGTATCTCCGGAGAGCTCGTACGCCTTGCCCTCATGCCCGGGTGTCGTGAGGACGGCGGCGGCGGCCTCGGCCGTGTCGCGGCGGGCCGCCGTGGCCAGGCGGCCGTCTCCGATGCTGTTGGCGATGACGCCGCGGGCGCGGGCGGTCTCGAAGTCTTGCTGGAGGTTCTCAGTCCACCAGCCGTTGCGCAGGAACGTCGCGGGGATGCCGGAGGCGGTGATGACGTCTTCGGTGGCCTTGTGCTCGGCGGCCAGTGCGAAGGTTGTGGTGGGCGCGCCGAGCGCGGAGGTGTAGACGATGTGCGGCACTCCGGCCGCGGTCGCGGCGTCGATGGCTGCGGTGCGGGGTGCGAGGGCCGCACCGGGTGCTCCGATCGACACGAGCAGCAGCTTGTCCGCTCCCCGGAGGGTCTCGGCGGTGCCTGCTTCGTCGGCGAGGTCGAGGGGCGCGGTGCGCAGGCCGCGGGCGGCCAGCGTTTCCAGGCGGCCGCCGTCGCGGCCGAGGGCGAGGATGTCGGCGGGGGTGACGCCGCGTTCGAGGAGGGCGTCGATGACGTGGCCGCCGTACTTGCCGGTGGCTCCGATGATGGCGATGGTCATGATGGTCTTCTTTCTCGTAGTGGTGTGCTGCGGGGTCAGAGGGCGGCGAAGCGGAAGACGGCGACGAAGAGGGCTGCGAGTAGGAGCGCTGCGTTCATCGGCAGCGGCTTCCGCTCGCCGTGTCGGATGTGGTGGATGATCGCCAGGGCCTGGACGAGGGCCAGGCCGCTGGCGGCGAGCGGCGTCAGCACGGGAGCGAGGCCGGTCAGCCAGGGAAGGATCAGTCCGATGCCGCCGAGGAGCTCCGCGACGCCGATGAACTTGACCGTGCCTGCGCTGTAGCGCTGCGTCCACGGCAGGTCGGCGAGCTTCTCCTTGGGACGGAAGGTCTTCATGGTCCCGGCCAGCACGTAAGCGGCGGCGAGGACCCCGGAGACGATCCAGAGCGCGATGTCCATGGTGGGCCTCCCGGTCAGCCGCTGATCGCGGGCGCGCGACCGACGTAGCGGGTGTCGTCGACTTGCGCGGCGGTGAAGGCGGCGATGTCGGCGCGGGAGACGGAGAAGCCGAGTTTGTCGGTCCCGAAGAACCCGGAGCGGACGGTGTCGGTCCTCGGTCCGTCGGTGGGGCGGATGAAGCGCACGATGGTCCAGTCGAGGTTAGAGGCCTTGACCGGGCCGGTCATGCCGACGATCTCCTCGTAGGCGCGGGGCATGAAAGTGCGCGGCATGAAGCGGATCAGCCGGGTGACGGGGGTCGGCTTCTCCTGCGGGTCGAGGATCGCCGGGGTGGCGTGGCCGATGTAGCGGCGGACGCCGTGGCGTCGCATCGCGTCGAGGATGTGCCGGGTGCCGGCGACCAGCGGCGTGCCAGTGGCCTTGCGGTCCATACTCGGGCCCAGCGCGCTCACGACCGCGTCCGAGCCCTTCACTGCCTCATCGATCGCGGCGGCGTCGGACATCTCGCCGACCACGACGCGCACGTCATCGCCCCACGCGTCGGGGATCTTGTTCGGGTTGCGGACGTAGGCGGTGACCGCGTGGCCGCGATCCTGGAGCTCGGCGACGGTGAGCCGGCCGATGGCTCCGGTCGCGCCGAAGACGGTGACGTTCATGAAATCTCCTGGTGGGTTCAGTTGAGGACGTGGCGGACGGCGGGGGCGACGGTGTCGCCGAAGCGGGCGATCGAGGCCCGGACCATGTCGGCGGGCATGCCGCCCGGGTCGACCTGTCCGAGGAAGCGGTCGGCCCCGAGCTCGCCCGCGAGGTCGAGGATCTTCTCGGCGACCTCGCGGGGCCCGCCGACCATGAGCGCGCCGCGGCGCTCGGCCATCTGCCGCATCGATGCCTCGTCGACGCGCCAGCCGCGTCCGTTGTTGGTCTCCGGCGCGAGGTAGCGCCGGTAGTAGGGGAAGAACTCGGAGAGCGCCTGCTCTTGGTTCTCTCCGACGTAGAAGTGGCTCGTAATGCCCACCTGCAGCCGCTCGTCCGGGTGCCCGGCCTCGCGGCCGGAGCGGCGGTAGAGGTCGACGAGCTGCTTGGCGTTGTCGAGGGTGCCGCCGATGAGGCCGAGCGCCATCGGCAGGCCGAGCCGTCCGGCGCGGGCTGCGCTGGCCGGGGTCCCGCCGACCGCGACCCACACCGGGAGCGCGCCTGTGTGCCGCGGGTTTGGCGCGGCCTCGCGCAGGGCGGGCCGGAACCGGCCCTCCCAGCTCACGGCGTCCTCGTCGCGCAGGCGCAGCAGCAGATCGAGCTTCTCGGCGAAGAGGTCGTCGAGCGTGGCGGGGTCCTCGCCGAAGAGCGCGAAGGGCTCGGCGAAGGCGCTGCGCCCAGCGATGATCTCGGCGCGGCCGTGGCTGACCAGGTCGAGCGTCGCGAAGTCCTGGTAGACCCGGACCGGGTCGAGGACGCTGAGCACGGTCGCGGTGGTGGTCAGCGTGATCCGGCTGGTCACCTGCGCGATCGCGGCATGGACCACCGCCGGGGAGGAGACGGCGAACTGGCGGGAGTGGTGCTCGCCGATGCCGAACACGTCCAGGCCGCGCCGCTCGGCCTCGATCCCGTAGCCGATGATGTCGTCCATCCTCGACTGGGCCGTGTCGCCGCTGCCGGGGTAGATGTCGGTGAGCGAGAAGACACCGAGTTCCATGAGTTCTTTCCTTTCATAGGCACCTGGCGGGACGTGAGCCGTGGCCCCGAACCGCCCGGAGCCGGTTGCCGTGAGGTCAGGCGACGCGGACGACGATCTTGCCGAGCGTGCCCTGCGCGAAACGCTCGAACGCCGCGGGGGCCTCCGCGAGCTCGAACACCTCCTGCACGGTCACACGGGTGTGACCGGTCGCCTCGTTCGCCGCGACGCGCTCCAGGGTCTCCGGGGCAGGGTGGGCGTAGATCGACTCCACCCGCACACCCTCGGCCTGCACGTCCTCCGGGCCGCGCAGCATCGTGGAGACGAACACGCCTCCCGGCTTGACCAGTGCGGCGACCGGGTCAGGGGAACCGGCGAAGTGCAGCACCGCGTCCACCCCGTCCGGCGCGATCTCGAGCACCTGCGCCGACAGATCACCGGTGTGGTCCACCGTGCGCGCCGCGCCGAGATCGGTGACGACGGTGATCTCGGCCTCTGTGTGCGCAGTCGCGATGACCGTCGCCCCGGCGCGGGCGGCGAGCTGGAGGGCCTGCTGGCCCACGCCACCCGTCGCGCCGACGACCAGCACCGTCTGCCCCGCCTCGATGCCGGCGGCGTCGAACGCGTTCAGCGCGGCCGTGCCGGCCAGCCCCAGCGCGCCGCCGCGCTCGAAGTCGACGCCGCCCGGCAGCGTCGCGATCCCCACCTGAACGGGGACCGTCACGTACTCGCCGAAGGAGCCGTCGCCGAGGAAGTCCTTCGTCACCACGCCGAACACCCGGTCGCCGACCGCGTAGTCCTCGACGCCCTCGCCGACGGCGTCGACCGTGCCGGCGAAGTCCTTGCCGAGCACCACGGGGAAGCGGTGCTCCATCATGCCTTGCAGCATGCCCTTGCCCACCGAGAGGTCGAAGCCGTTCACCGAGGCGGCGTGCACGCGCACGCGCACCTCGCCGGTTGCCGGTTCGGGCGTGGCGACCTGGGTCAGGGCCAGGGTCTGGTCGAACGCGCTAAGCGCGAGAGCCTGCATCGTCATCGTGTCTCCTCCAAGATCGAAAGTAAGCGGAGCAACCGCTCCACATACAGTCAACTACATAAGTGGAGGATCTATTCCAGTTCTCTAGGATGGGATCATGACAAGCCAGCCCCGCCCGCTGCGCGCCGACGCCGAACGCAACCGACAGGCGATCATCTGCGCCGCAGGAACCGTGTTCGCCCAAGAGGGCATGGACGTCACCCTGGAGCGCATCGCTGAAGCCGCCGGCGTCGGAGTCGGCACGATCTACCGCCGCTTCGCTACCGTCGACGAGCTCGTTGCCGTCGTGCTCGAAGAGAAGATGCGCCGCTACGCCGACCGCAGCGAAGAAGCCGCCGAACAGGCACGCACCGAACCATGGGAAGCGTTCCGCGACTACGTCATGTTCATCCTCGAACAGCAGGCCACCGACCTCGCCTTCAGCGACCTGATCGTCTCCCCGCGCGGCATGAGCGAGCTCTTCCACGAGCACAACGAGCGGGCCTTCCGCGCGTCCGTGGTGCTCGTCGAGCGCGCCCGCGACGCCGGGGCGCTCCGGCCCGGCTTCCACCACAGCGACCTGTACCTGCTCACCAACGCCAACCGCGGTGTGCTGCAGGGCACCCAGCGCGTCGCCCCTGACGGCTGGCGACGGTTCGCTGAATACGTGCTCGATGGGTTCCGGGGTCCTGGAACGATCGAGCTGACTCCGCCGTCACTGGCTTGGCAGCGAGCGGTGCAATCGGACCGCTGAGCCCGCAGTAGCCAGCACCGGTCATACCCTCTCAGTCTCTACCACCCTTGACCGGGCGCTCACTCACACCCCAACTTCAACTGAGTCTGCTCGCATTCCGAGCCGTCATGCGCACCTGCAAGGCATGATCGCGCCGCACCCAAGCCAGCTACTCCGTCACTTCGATCATCCGACCCTGCCGGTGGGGTGATCGACGATGGGTGTCTTCCCCGACTTCGACGGGCTCGGCGGCATCGGCGACCTCCGCGCCGTGGTCGGTGCGCTCCTGACGTTCGTCCTCATCGTCGCCGTCCTCATGCTGATCGTCTCCGCGATCGTGTGGGCCATTGCTACAGCCCACGGAAACTACGCGACCGCCAGCAAAGGCCGAATCGGTGTCCTCGTCTCCGTCGGTGCCGCCGTCCTCGCCGGAGGCGGCGTCGCCTGGATGAACTGGCTACTCACAGTCGGTTCAAGTTTGTAGCTGCAGCGTCGCGGTCATCGGTCCGATTCCTCCACGTCGGCGCTCTCTGTCTCGCACTGGTCGAGCAGGCGCGCGAGGTAACTGTATGCCGCGAGGCGCTCCATCGCTTCCTGCTCGGACAGTTCGGTGCGCGTGTGCGTCGTCACGTTGCGGACCGTGAGGTTCAGACCAGTGGCCAGCGCGTTGAGGGCTTTTCCGAGCGGTTCGAGGCCACCGCGCATGCTCTTCACCGTCTTGTCATCCGGCCCTCCCGGCCAGGTGAGCTTCGGCTTGCCCGGTTCAGGAGCGCCCGGCGATAACGTCTGCTGCCAGAAGACCGTGTCATCGACATCGTTCCGTCCGAGACGTTCCTTCCAGTGGACCGTGAGGCCTTCGGCCGCTTCACGAACTGCGACTCGGTACTGATGCGTCGTCCAATGGGCGGAGGCACCAGCCCAGACCACGGGGTGAAACTGTGCGGGAGCGAAGGTCGGAAGGTCAGAGTCCGTACGTGACTCGGCGTCGACGATCATCGCGTCGAGCCTGCCCTTGACATTGGCGGTCGTCGTCCGAATATCCCGAGGTGCGATGGGGGCCTTGGGTGCAGACATAAATGACCAGTTGGAGATTGGGTCGATCGCTCCGAGACCAGCGATCCCAATGTAGGCGCCGGTCACTGACACAGCACTCGCCGCCAGGCCAGCAGCCTCCGCGACACCGAGTTCGAGACGTTGAACTTCGCTCTGATTCTGGCCTTCCTTTGTCCACACAGTGGGAAAGAGGCCGCGCGCCGACATGTGATCCGACTCGACCTGAGTGCTCATCCAGGCGTCGAAGGCTTCCTCGAACTTCTCAACGGCGGCACGCAATCGCCGGAGGTAGTCCACCCCGTACTGACTCATGTTCCTTGCACCTCTCGATCCGGCGGTCCCGTGCGGGCGAGCTACGCACAGATGCCCCAAGGCTACGGGCGGCCATCGACGGGGACGGCGACGAGCGCGCACCTGTCGCGTGTACCCCGTCTGCGAGTTCGTGGGCGGGCCGCCCGTCGCCAAGGAGACCTACCGTGTTCGATCTGCTCGCCAACGTCATGTCAGCGCCGCTGCTGGTGCCGATGGACATCAACATCGACCCCAACACCAACGGCCTGCCGGGGATCAACCAGCTGCGCACCATCGTCGGCGCGGTGATGACCATCGGCCTGATCCTCAGCGTCCTAGCGCTGATCGTGTCCGCGATCGTGTGGGGCTTCGGCGCGAACTCGTCGAATCCGCACCTCGCCTCGCGCGGGAAGATCGGCGTCCTCGTCTCCTGCGGCGCGGCGGTGATCTGCGGCGCGAGCGTGACGCTCATCAACTTCTTCTGGAACGTCGGCCAGTCCGTCTGACCCCGACTGTCGTCGTCGAGAGCTGGTGTTCGTGATGGGCGTGTGCGACGTTCCCGTGATCTCCTCGGTCTGCGATGCCGTCGGCGAAGGAGCCGCCTCTCTGGTCGCGGCCCCGTTCGACTGGCTCGCCCAGGCGATGGGTGCCGCCGCCGGGTGGCTGTTCGAGGCCGTCTGGTCGGTCTTCGACACCACAACCCTGGTGGATGTCACCAAGCCCGGCTATATCGCCGTCTACAACCTGCTGTTCGGCATCGCGGTCTTCGTGATGCTGATCTTCTTCTGCCTCCAACTCATCACCGGCCTGATCCGCCGCGACCCGACCGCGCTCACCCGTGCCGCCCTCGGCCTGGCGAAGTCCGTGCTCGGGTCGTTCGTGGTCATCACGCTCACTGCGCTGCTGCTGGAAGTCGTCGACCAGCTGTGCATTGGGATCGTGCAGGCCGCCGGAGAGACCACCGAGTCGATGGGCGACAAGATCGCCCTCCTCGCCGCAGGGCTGGTCGGGATCAACATCGCCGCTCCCGGCGTGGGAGCGATCATCACGATCTTCATGGCCGGCCTCGCGATCACCGCCGCTGCGATCGTCTGGCTGTCCCTCCTCGTCAGGAAAGCGCTCCTGCTGGTCGCGGTCGTGTTCGCCCCGCTCGCCTTCTCTGGTGCCTCGTGGGATGCCTCGCGGGGGTGGATCGGGAAGTGGGCGATGTTCGTCGTCGCGCTGATCTGCTCAAAGCTCGTGCTCGTCGTGATGTTCCTCGTCGCGATCACCCAGGTCTCTGCACCGATCGACGCCGACCTCGCCTCGGTCAGCGATCCCATCGCGGGGATCGTGCTCATGGCGATGGCCGCGTTCGCCCCGTACCTGACGTACAAGTTCATCGCGTTCGTCGGGTTCGACATGTACCACGCGATCGGCTCCGAGCAGGATGCCAAGAGCGCACTCAACCGCCCGATCCCTGTCCCGACCAAGCCGCAGGGCGGCGGCGACCCGAAGAAGGTGCTCGACGGAACCAGCAGCGGCGGCGGGAACACGGGCGGAAGCTCCGGTGGAGGAAGCAGCGCCCCGCCACCGCCGAAGACCCCGGCACCGGCACTCGCCGCGAGCGGCGGAGGGGCGGCAGCAAGCGGAGGCAGTGCAGCCGCAGCTGGACCCGTGGCCGCCGGGATCGTGACCGGCGCGAGTGTCGCCAAGGGCGCCGCGACCGCCGGGCCGAAGGCCGGAACCGCGCTGGGAGCCCAGGGCGAGCACGCCGCCGACGCAGCCGCGCAGACACCGCCACCGCCCGCCGCTTCACCTGCGGCACCGCTGTCGAGTCCGGCACCACGACCGCCGAGCACCGACCCTTCACCGCCGCCGAAGCAGCCCCCGCCTCCCGCGCCACGCCCACCGAAGGAGTAGACGATGAGCAGCACGAACCACGACCGTCCCACCGCGGGCGAACTCGTGCCGGTGAAGTTCTCCCGCCTCACCCGCCGTGGCGTCCTCCTCGGCCTGTCGCTGACCCAGCTCATCACGCTCGCCATCGGCGGAGCCACACTCATCGGCGCGTTCTACGCCGGCGGCGGGATGCTGCTCGCCTACACCGCCCCCATCTGGGTACTCGCCGCCGCGCTGACCTGGATACCCATCGCGGGCCGGCCCATCGTGGAGTGGCTGCCCATCGCCTGCTGGTGGCTGTGGCGCACCACCGGCGGGCAACTGCTGTACCGGCGCAGGATCGTCGTCCCGCGCCCCGTCGGAACCCTCGCGCTGCCCGGCGACATGGCGCGACTACGCGAGTACACCGACCCCGAGACCGGAGCTGGGATGATCCACGACCCCCACGCAGCCACGTTGACCGTCGTGTGCGAGGTCACCCATCCCGCGTTCGTGCTCCTCGATCCCGGCGAGCAGGAACGCCGGGTCAGCTCCTGGGGCCGCGTTCTGGCCACGGTCTGCCGCTCGGGGCGGATCGCGACGCTGCAAGTCCTCGAACGCACCCTCCCTGACTCCGGCACCGGACTGGCCGAATGGTGGGCCACCCACGGCACCCCGGACGGCTCGTGGGCCGCCAACACATACGCCGAACTCATCGACCGCGCCGGACCCGCCGGCGAACGCCACGTCACCACACTCTCGCTGTCACTGGACATGAAGACCAGCGCTCGGCAGACCAGAACCGCCGGAGGAGGGATACGCGGGGCCGCCGCCGTGCTGCGCCAGGAAATGAACACCCTCGTCGCCGCGCTCCGCTCCGCCGACCTCTCGCCGTCGGGCTGGCTAACACCAGGGCAGATCGCGGTGATGCTGCGTTCCGCCTACGACCCCGCTATCGCCGCCACCCTGGAGCGCCACGGCAGGCTCGGCCAGTCACTCGCGACTGCGGGGCCGGTCGCCGTCACCGAGACCTGGGGCAGGCTACGCACCGACTCCGCCCATCACGCGGTGCTCTGGGTCAGCGAGTGGCCCAGGTCGCTGGTCTATCCGGGGTTCCTGTCACCGGTACTGCTGTCCACCGGCATCCAGCGGTCGTTCTCGCTGATCTGCACCCCGATGCGCTCCGACCAGGCCGCACGTGACATCCGCAAGAAGAAGGTCGAGCACATCTCCGACCACGCCCAGCGCGCGAAGATCGGCCAGATCGAAGACGCCTCACAGACCGCCGAGTACCACGACGTGCTCCAGCAAGAAGCCGACCTAACCGCCGGACACGGCATCCTCCGCTACACGGGCCTCATCGCTGTCTCCGCACCCACCATCGAGGAACTCGACGCCGCCGTCGCCGCCATCGAGCAAGCCGCGATCCAAGCCTCGTGCGAGACCCGGCTGCTCGTCGGCCAGCAAGCAGCCGCGTTCACCGCCGCCGCGCTCCCGCTGTGCCGGAGGGTGTGACTTCAGTCATTCAGGCGTCTCCGCCAGATGATCCCTTCGAGTCGCCGTTCTTGAGGACCGCCCCGACGACGAGGGTCCCGATGCCCAGGACACCCACAGCAACCTTCGGCCCAGCCTCTGCTGCGGCGTTTCGCAACTGCTGCGGATCGCGCACTGCGTCTCTCCAACGAGTGCTGGTCAGCGCTTCCCGGTCGGACTCGATCGCGAATGGCATATGGAAGTCATCAATGGAGTCGCTGACGGTGTTGATCGAGTTGATTACCTTGCGTGCGGCGCGGGCATGCAGCACGACATTTTCGCGCGCGACACCACCAGCCTGATCGAGGCGAGTCATGAGGTGCCCTGTCTTCAGGACGATCTTGCTGCGCCGCTGCTGGAGTGCAGCATCGAGACCGATCCGATGTCCATCCAGCGAAGCCGGCGCCGTGTCGAAGACATGATCCAACTCCAGCACCGCATACTCGTTCTGCAACTGGAAGCATCGCGCAAGCACAGCGAGCCAGACGCCGACCTCTGCTTCAATATCCTGGGTCGCCCTTGCGAGTGCGCCCACGCCTGACTGGTCGTTGGCCTTGTCGGCGAGTGCTTCCAAGGCACGTAGTGCGTCTGCTTGGATCTCGGCGATTGTGCCCACCTCGGTCTTGACTTTGTCCCAAGCGGTTTCGCGATCCCCTC
>DAMDHZ010000049.1:10906-24097 GCA_032101665.1 Brachybacterium sp.
TCCCCTCCGTGTTCGCGTATCGCCATCGCTTCTTCGATGACGAAGCTGACTCGATCCATCTTGGCGAGGACTTCGTCTCTTTGCCTACGGCGTACGTCGTCGAGCTTCCCGTCGATGGCGACGAGGAGCTGTTTCAGCTCCTGTGCCTCTTGCTGCCGAGCAAGCTGAGCCATCACTCCGGCAGCACCGGAGAGGATCGCGGGGTTCATGAGAAGAGATGCCGGACCATCCTCGATCTGAATCCACTTGCTGATGGAGCCGGGGTCGCCCAGCATCGCGTGACTGATGCCTTTGGTCTTTGTAGGCATCAGGCCGAACTCCTTGACCTGCTCGGCCGACTCCTTGGTGAGTCTCACGTACCGGCCAGCGTTCTCCGCGATGTTGGACGCCGCTTCCGCGATCTTCGACCCCGTGTCGAGCGCTGATCCGAGCCTGTCGAGAGGAAGCTCACGGGAGAAGGGCAGCAGCCCCACTGAATTAAGGAAGCGCTCGACGGCCGACGGGTTGCCGATGACAGCCAGCCCCTCGCTGTCATGGATCAACTCGATCTCATCAGCCACCTGCCGCTCCTCCTCTGTCTGCTTCCTGCCTCAAGAGTATTCGTGACCGACGACAGCCGGGTGGGAGTCCTGCGCACCTCCAAGACACACGACGCGCCAGGAGGTCCATGATGCCCACGTTCTTCGATTCGACTGCCGATGCCGCTGAGGCATCCGAGGCGTTGCGCGGGTTGGCGCACGCGAGCCGGGGGTTCGATCAGCCCGCCGAGATGTACGGGGTGATCGGTGATCTGTCTTCGGGGATGCGCTCGCTGCGGCAGGCGCTCGACCAGATCGCTGATGTTCACGAGCGCAAGGCCGCGCACGCCTTCAACGATGACGGGAGCCACGAGGCAGGAGTGCGGGACGCGCTCGCTGCCGCGGAGGAACTGCGTCAGGCCGCGAACCTCGTCGACCGGGCGTACGACCGGCTCGCGGAAGGGTTCATCGCCGCCGGGCGGATCGCCTGGCACCCCGAGCCGACTGTCGAGGAGGCCGCGCCGTCGCGCTGGGTCAGCGTGGTCTTCCTCCAAGGCGAGGAGGCCGACCGGCCGTTGCGCATTCTCGGTGAGCTGGGCCATGTCGATGCGGTGGACTTCCTCGCGCAGTGGGACTACGGCGACGAGACCACGCAGGCCGCGCTGGAGAACGGGTACGTCTACGACGAACCCGGCGAGGGCACCAACGACCATGTGGCGCTCTCGGGCGACTACGCGCTGGTCGTCAACCCGCACGTCGGTTACGTGTCGCTGCTGCGCCGCTACACCGAACCGGAGGCAGAGCCCCAGGATGCCGAACAGGTCGCGTCCGCTCCGATGCAGGCTGGGCCGGAGCTGCTGGTCTCGTGCTCGTCGCCGGGCGCCCCAGAGCGGACCGATCTACCGACGGCGAAGCGGGACGGGTCGTGGTTCGAGCCGGCCAAGATCACGGCAGTCAAGCAGTCGCGGGGGCTGGTGCTGTGACCGAGGATCGAGCACGGCTGCACACCGCCGTTCTGGTGGCGCCGTCGAAGGAGCGGCGGAAGCTCCGCAAGCAGCGCCGCAAAGCCGAGGCCCGGCTCCACGCTGAGCAGCGAAGGACCGCGCTCGCCGCTGCGAAGGCGAAGGCTGAGGAGGAGCGTGCCGAGCGGCGCGCCACGATCTACCTACCGAAGGCCGGCGAGCCTGGCGCTGCGCAGTTGCGCACGCCGGGTCGGTTCCATCTGACGCGGCATCAGGACACGTCGGCGACGCTGGCGGGCGCGTACCCGTTTGTCGCCGAGGGCGGTCTCGGTGCCGATGGCGTGTTCGTCGGCCAAGACCTCTACTCGGGCGGCAGTTTCGTCTACGACCCGTGGGTGCTTTACGCGCGCGGCATCATCACCGCGCCCAACGTGGTGCTGGCCGGGATCGTCGGCTCCGGCAAGTCGTCGCTGGCCAAGTCGCTCTATACGCGGTCGTTGCCGTTCGGGCGGCGCGTGTACGTGCCTGGCGACCCGAAGGGCGAACACACTGCCGTCGCCAACGCGGTCGGCGGACGCGCCATCGTCCTTGGCCACGGCCTCAACACTCGCCTGAACCCACTCGATGAAGGTCACCGGCCCAGCGGCCTGTCGGATGAGCAGTGGGCCTCCACGGTTGCGGCGCGGCGGCGTGACCTGATCGGCGCACTGGCCGAGACGGTGCTCGCGCGCGGGTTGTCGCCGTTGGAGCACACCGCGATCGACATCGCCCTGACCCAGACGGTGCGGGAGAACGACGTGCCGATCCTGCCGATGGTCGTCGATCACATTCTCGCCCCGAGCTCGGATGCCGACGGCCGGTTGGCCGAGGACGGCAGGCTCGTCGGTCACGCGCTGCGCCGTCTCGTCGCGGGCGACTTGGCCGGATTGTTCGATGGGCCTTCGACGGTCGCGTTTGATCCGTCGTTGCCGATGATCTCGCTCGATCTCTCGCGGGTCACCGAGAACTCGACCCTGATTTCGGTGTTGATGACGTGCTCGTCGGCGTGGATGGAGTCCGCGTTGCTCGATCCGAACGGTGGGCAGCGGTGGGTGATCTACGACGAGGCGTGGCGGCTCATGTCCCACCCGGCGCTGTTGCGGCGGATGGATGCGCACTGGCGACTCGCGCGGCATTACGGGATCGCGAACATGCTGATCTTCCACAAGCTCACCGATCTCGACAACGTGGGCGACCAGGGCTCCGCTATGCGTTCGCTGGCCAACTCGCTGCTGGCGAATGCAGAGACGAGGATCGTGTACCGGCAGGAGTCCGACCAGCTCGGGCCGACCGCGAAGGCTCTCGGGCTGACCGGGACCGAGCAGCAGCTCTTGCCGAACCTCGGCGTCGGACAAGGCCTGTGGCGGATCAAGGCCAGGAGCTTCGTCTGCCAACACCAACTCCACCCCGACGAACTCGCCCTATTCGACACCAGCAGCCGTGCAGCCGGGAGAAGCCCGCGAGTCTATGACATGTGAGCCGCTGGCTGCCGGTCGGCGACCCAGCTGCGCAGCATGTCTAGAGCGTCCGCGGACGGGGTGCCGGGCTCTGGCAGATAGGTCGTGATCGAAAGGCCTGGCGTGGATTGGATCGCGAGCACGTCATAGCCGATGGTCAACTCGCCGACGACAGGATGGTTCAGGCGTTTCGTGCCGCTGGTGTGCGTGCGGACGGTGTGCGCACCCCACCAGGTGCGGAACTGGTCGCTGTGCGTCGAGAGTTCCCCAACAAGGCTCATCAGGGCGCGGTCGGCGGGGTCGTGCCCGGCAAGCAGGCGCAAGGCCGAGACGGATTCGCGGGCGCTTTTCTCCCAGTCGGGGTAGAACTCCTGCGACCGCGGATCGAGGAACAGATACCTTGTGTGGTTCAACGGCGGAGCGTTCTCCGGGAACAGGTGCGGGAACAGGGCCCGACCCAGCGCGTTCGATGCGGCCGGGTCGCCGAGCCGGGTAAGGGAGATCGCGGGTACATCTCGCATCGCGTCCAGCATCCGCGCGATTCGCTCCGATACCCGTGGTGCAGGCTTGACGCGCCCTGGCCTGCGGGGGCCGGTCGCGGTGCGGGCGAGATCGAGCAGGTGCGTTGTCTCCACGTCGTCCAGGTGGAGGGCCCGGGCGAGGGCGTAGAGGACGGACTCGGAGACCCCGGCGAGGTTCCCACGCTCCATGCGCGTGTAGTACGCGGTGGAGACCCCAGCGAGTTGAGCGACCTCCTCGCGGCGCAGGCCCGGAACCCGGCGTTCTCCGCCGAAAATCGTCAGCCCGGCCTGCTCTGGGGTCAGGCGGGCACGCAACGCGGTGAGGAACTGCTGCACCTCCCGCTTATTGTCCATACCCTCAAGGTTACGACCGCACGCTGTGGGGCTGGGAGTCATGGCCGGTATCTCCCAGCCCCTGGTGGCGTGGGTGATAACAGCAGTGTCTCCCGCACCCGGCCGCCTGGTGCCTAGCGTGGACGTATGGCTACTCCCACGATCACTTTGAATAATCGCGTCATGTTGCCCGCGCTCGGGTTCGGGGTCTTCCAGACCCCGCCCGATGAGACCGCGACCGCGGTGACGGAGGCGCTGCGCGTCGGCTACCGGCACATCGACACGGCCGCCGCCTATGGCAACGAGAACGGTGTCGGCGATGCGCTTCGCGCGTCGGGCCTTGCCCGTGATGAGGTGTTCGTGGAGACGAAGCTGTGGATCAGCGACTACGGCTACGACGCAGCCTTGCACGGGTTCGAGAAGTCCGCCGCGAAGCTCGGCGTCGACCAGATCGACCTGCTCCTGCTTCACCAACCCCTGACCGAGAGCTTCGACCGCACCCTTGACGCCTACCGCGCGTTGGAGCAGCTCTACGCCGACGGCAAGGTGCGTGCGATCGGGGTCTCCAACTTCATGCCCGACAAGCTCACCCGCCTCCTGACGGAGACGGACGTGGTGCCTGCGGTGAACCAGATCGAGGTGCACCCCTACTTCCAACAGCACGAGCTGCAAGCCCTGCACGCCGAACACGGCATCCTCACCCAGGCATGGTCGCCGATCGGAGGTATCACGATCTACGGCGGCGGACAGCAGAGCACCCTGGATAACGAAACCATCGGCGAGATCGCGCGGGTTCACGGGAAGTCCCCGGCACAGGTGATGCTGCGCTGGCATGCGCAGGAGAGCCGTTCGGCGATCCCGAAGTCGGTCAAGCCTCACCGGATCGCAGAGAACTTCGACATCTTCGACTTCGAGCTAAGCGCGGAAGAACTGGCGGCGATTGACGCCCTGGACACCGGGGTGCGCAGCGGCCCCGACCCGGACTCGATCACGATGGAGAACTACGGGATGCCCATCCCCGAAGCCTGATCCTTCGTCGGCGTTGGACTTGACGTTTGCAGGGTCGGGGTAGGCAGGCCAGAGACTGGGGCTCGGCCCCTGTTGTTTCGGCAGCGGTCTCGGAAAGCCAGCGCCGTCGGAGGTCATGCGGCCTCTTAGGGCGCACCCCGTAGGGCGCGTGCACACCTGCCAGACATGAGCCTGCACCCAGACCATGACTCCAGCGACCTCACCCCACTCCGGGCTATCGGCCGATGAACCTCACCGGCCCGCGCCGATCCACCCCTACCGACGACGAGGCGACTGCTCCCGTCGAGCTGCCGCACGTCCTCGTCACCGTCGCCGAAGACGGCACACTCACCGCGATGGTAGATGGAGCACGGTTCCCGTCGCCGGACGGGACCGCGTGGACGCGGGCGACGTTCGGGCCGCTCATGGATGCGATCACCAAGGATCGCACCATCGCGGTCCGTGTCGAGGTGCGCGAGAGCGACGGTAGCGTCTTCACCGACATCCTCCGCACCCGCAAGCCTCGACGCGCAGTGGCACCGTCCGAGAACTCGGTGCCGGAAACTCGTCGGAGTCGTCACGCCCGACGGGTGCCGCGCTTGTCTGAGGTCACGGCTCACGGGTTCGTGCCTGGCGAGGATGTCGCCGTCGCGACGATCGTCTCCCATACCGACGCCACCGGAACCGGGGAGGCACGTGCGCTCATCGACCTCGACGACCTGCCCGCCGGAACATCGCACGAGGTGATCCTGTTCGGGCGTATCTCGGGCACGCTCGCGGTGCGGCGGCTGATATGAACCAGCGGCAGGCCGGGGGCATGGGCGACGAACTCACCAACGCCGCCCTCGTTGGCCTGGTCGGCATGTTCGGGATCGCTCTCGTCCTCCGTGCCGCTGGCAGCGTCGCCGCGTTCCTCACCGGCACACCGCAGCCCGACGTCGGCGCAGCGGCGGGGCTCGCCGTGCTGTTCAACCCCGGTGACCCTGCGACCGCGCTCGGTGCCGACGGGCTCAACCCAGTCGCTTACTGGCTCGTCAGCACGGCACTGCTCGGCGGACTCGCCGCCGGGATCGTCTGGGTCTGGATCGTGCTGCGCCGCCACACGCGGAAGACCGAGACCGACCCACACCGATTGGCCGGGATCGCGACCAGCCACGAGGTCAAGACCGCAGCATCCGCGAAGGCACTCTTGCACCGCGCGGCCACGCTACGGCCCTCTTTGGAGTCGCCGACACCGCAGGATATCGGCTACATCCTGGGTGCCAGTCGTGGGACCAAGGTCTGGGCGTCGGTCGAAGACTCGATCCTGCTGATCGGCCCGCCCCGATCCGGCAAGGGCCTGCACGTCGTCATCAACGCGATCCTCGACGCACCGGGTGCTGTGGTCACGACGAGCACGAGGCCCGACAACCTCACCGCGACCCTCCGCGCCCGACGCCGCAAGGGCGGCCCGGTCGCGGTGTTCGATCCCCAACGCCTCGCCGAAGGCATCCCCGCTGGGCTGCGCTGGTCACCCATTCGCGGCTGCGACGATCCGTTGACCGCGATGATCCGCGCCAACGGACTCGCCGCCGCCACGGGACTGTCCGCCGGAGGGGTCGAGTCCGGCGGGTTCTGGGAGGGCAAGACCCGCACCGCACTCCAAAGCCTGCTGCACGCCGCCGCGCTCGACGGCCGCCCACCCGCCGAGCTGTTCCGGTGGACACTCGACCCCAGCGCGGCGTCCGAGGCCGTCGCGATCCTCAACTCCCACCCGAACGCGGCGATGGGCTGGGACGACTCCCTGGCCGCGATGATCGACGCCGACCCCAAGACCCGCGACAGCATCTGGCAAGGCGTCTCGCTCGCACTCGCCGCCCTCGCCGACCCGCGCGTGCTCGATGCCGTCACGCCAAGCCCGCACGAACACTTCGACCCCGAAACCTTCCTCACCGAGCAAGGCACCCTCTACCTACTCGCCACCGGAGCGGGAGCAGGAGCCTCCGCGTCGCTGGTCGCGGCATTCGTCGAAGACCTCATCGAGACTGCTCGGCGGCTCGCTGCACGTTCACCGGGAGCCCGGCTCGATCCGCCACTGCTGCTCGCGCTCGACGAGATCGGAAACCTCGCCCCGCTGCCGTCCCTGCCGACGCTCATGGCCGAAGGCGGTGGCACGGGGATCACGACGATGCCGGTCTTGCAGTCCCTCGCCCAAGCGCGCGACCGGTGGAGCGAGCACCAGGCCGGCGCGATCTGGGACGCCAGCATCGTCAAGATCATCCTCGGCGGCGCATCCAACAGCCGCGACCTCCAAGACCTCTCCACTCTCATCGGAGAGCGCGACGAGTACACCGACAGCGTGACCCTCGGCGACCACGGCACCCGCTCCAACCAGCGCTCGATCCGCCGCGTCCCGATCCTGCCGCCAGACCGCATCCGCACCCTGCCGTTCGGCACCGGCATCACGATGCTGCGCTCCGCGCCACCCATCGTCACCGACCTGCGCGCCTGGCCGACCCGGCCCGACGCCGCGCAGCTCCGCAGCGACCGCGACGAACTCGAAGCGCTGCTGCGCCACCGCCCCGCCTCCTGACGACTGGCGCTTGGGCGCCAAAGCGCACCTGCCTGACAGAGCGACCCACACGCAGTTGGTCGCCCGAGTCAGGAGGAGGCCATCATGGCCATTCACACCCAGGAATCGCTGTCAGGCTTCATCGCGTCGGAGCCGTTGCTCACCGAGACGGCCAAGGGAGACGCCAGGTTCTTCGCCCGTATCGGCAAGGAGCACTTCCGCCGCGAGGACGACGGCTCTTTCACGCAGACCGAGACGACCTACCACCACCTGGTGATGTTCGGGCGTTCCGCTGAGCATGCGCACGCGAACTTCGCGCAGGGCGACAACTTCGTCGCCGAGGGCTACACGCGACCGGTCAACTACGAGCGCAACGGTCAGGCGATCGAGGGCGAAGAGTTCGTCGCCAAGAAGATCGGCCACGACACCGCGCGAACCCGCTACGAGGTGGACCGCACGCCGCGCAATGGAGTCGGCCGGGACGCAGCGGCGTACGACCCGACGCAGCGAGCAGCGACTGCTGCGCCGCAAGCCTCCCCGGTCAGCATGTGAGTTCGGGAGCCACAGCACCATGAACGATCAGCATGAGATGGATGAGCCGGACGTCTTCGACGGGCCGCCCCGTGTCACCAATGCGGGCATGCCCGAGCCGCCTCACCCCGTGAACTGGAACCTGCTGACGGCGCACGAGCTGGAGCAGGAGTGGCTCGCGCTGAACCGGTGGGTTGACTGGCTGCGGCGTACCTACGGCCTTACCGTCGCGGTGGTGCCGCCGTTCTGGCATCACCACCCGGAGATGGTCTGGGAGCTGTCGGCTCTGCACCTGCATTGGCTCGCGGCGTACGACCCCGAGCAGAACGCCTCCGCGCCGCTCGGCTGGCATCGCGACTTCGCCGACGCGCGAGAGCGTCTTCGCTACTGGGTCACCGCCTGCGGGACTCGTGGGGACCGCGACCGCCCCACCCGGCAAGCTGCTTGGCCCGGTGAGGAGGCACCGCCCACCATTCAGGACTTCACGTTCACCGACCGCGACACCGAGTTCGTCGAGTTCGTCATCGCGCAAGTCCGCAAGCGCCAGGAGGCCGAAGACGAGTTCTACGCGAACCTGGCCGACGATGAGGCGCTGTAGAGCGATGAGCCGCTACACGAAGAAGACGGATCGTCGCCCGTACGAGGAGCGGTCGTTCTCCGTTCGGGCCGTCCACCGCGAACGTGCCGACCTGCACAAGCTCGCCGAGGTTCTCATCCGGCTGACGTTGCAGGAGACCGGCGAGAGCCGCGCGGCCCGCGAGGCCGTGCGGGTGCCCGACACGTACCGCGCGGCGACGGATGGCCTGGCCGCCTCTGAAGCCGCCCGGTAGAATGAACCGTGCAAGCCTCGCGATGCGGGGTGTTGTGGCCTAAACCTCGCCGCTCGGCGGGCAACACGCACCGAGACCATCGGGTCTCGCCCTACAGCCTTCACCGGCTGCTCTCACGATCAACACCCCTCCCACCAACGCTGGGAGCGCGAGGGTCGAACCGCGTGAGAGTGAGCCCCCGATGACCACCATTGCCGACGATCCGGCAGCCAGCCTCATCGACCCGCCCAAGACTGCGGCTGCCGCCGTGTCGTACCTGCGGGTCTCGACCCGCGAGCAGGCCGAGAAGGGCGGGACCGACGAGGGCTTCTCGATCCCGGCCCAGCGCGAAGCGACCCGGCGTAAGGCCGAACAGCTCGGCGCCGGCATCGTCGAGGAGTTCGTCGACGCGGGAGCCTCAGCCAAGTCGTCCGACCGGCCCGAGCTGATGCGGATGATCCAGTACGTCAAGGCCAACAAGGTCGCGTACTGCATCGTTCACAAGGTCGACCGGCTCGCCAGGAACCGCGCCGACGACGTGAGCATCCACCTCGCGCTCCAACAGTGCGGGGTCATGCTCGTGTCTGCGTCGGAGAACATCGACGAGACCCCCTCCGGGATGCTGCTGCACGGCATCATGTCCACGATCGCCGAGTTCTACTCCCGCAACCTCGCCACCGAGGTCGCCAAGGGCATGACCCAGAAGGCCATCGGCGGCGGCACGAACGGGCGCGCGCCCATCGGGTATCTGAACGTACGCAAGCGCGACGAACTCGGCCGCGAAGTCCGCACCATCGAGCTCGATCCCGAGCGAGCGCCGATGATCGAGTGGGCGTTCAAGGCCTACGCCTCGGGCAACTGGAGCGTCAGCCAACTCCACGACGAGCTCACCTCGCGCGGGCTTCGCAGCCTGCCCACGCCGAAGAGGCCGGCGAAGCCCCTGGCCGTGTCCACCATCCACCGCCTCCTGACCAACCCTTACTACAAGGGCGATGTCATCTACCGAGGCACCCGCTACAAGGGCAACCACCCGGCGCTCGTGCCCGCCGAGGTCTGGTACCAGGTCCAGTCCGTGCTCACCGCGCACCAGTGCGCCGCCGAGGCAACCCAAGTCCACGGCCACTACCTCAAAGGCACCATCCACTGCGGCCAGTGCGGCTCCCGACTCATCGTCTCCAACGCGAAGAACCGACACGGCAACGTCTACTGCTACTTCGTCTGCTCCGGTCGGCACTCCAAGCGCACCGACTGCACGCGCCAGGCGATGCTCATCGAGGACGTCGAGAAGCTCGTCGAGGACTACTACACCCGCGTCCAGATCACGCCCGCCCAGCAGGACGCACTCGCGGGCATGCTCCACCACGAGTTCGACCGGCTCATGGCCGCTGAAACCGAAGAACTGGAACGCCTCACCACCAACCGCGACCGGCTCGAAAGCGAGCAGGACCGCCTCATGCAAGCGCACTACGCCGACGCGATCCCGCTCTCCGTGCTCAAGCGCGAGCAGGACCGCATCGTCGCCGAACTCGACCAGGTGACCCGCCGCATCGACGCCCACTTCGGCGACTACGCCGACGCCCGAGCCCACCTCGACGACGCCCTCGGACTGCTCGCCAACTGCGCCGACATCTACACCCGCTGCGACGACACCAACCGGCGACTGTGCAACCAGGCGTTCTTCACCAAGGTCTACATCGACGAGGACAACGAGCTGCGCGTCGAGCACAACCGACCCTTCGAAATGCTCCTCGATCCACAGGTCAACGCCAACGCCCTGACCTGGGCCGCAGACGCACACAAGGCCCGAACCTCGACCAACGCTTCCGTTGGCAAGGGTTCGAGCCTTGTGCGTGCGGTGGAGCTTAGGGGAATCGAACCCCTGACCTTTTCATTGCGAACGAAACGCTCTACCAACTGAGCTAAAGCCCCGTGCCGCGCACTCGTCGCGGCGACCCCGCCAAGATAGCACCTGATCAGGCCCGGGATCGAACCGGTGGGGCCGCCTCGACGAAGATCACACCGCGGGTGTCGCACCCGCCTCGCGTCGGGCCTGGAGGCGCTCCTGGACCTCGTCGAGCACGGCGAGCCGCTCGGGCCCGCGGCACGCGACGTATGCGGGGTGCTCGTGCGGCGGGAGAGCCGCGCCCGTGGCTCCGGGCCAGGTGCGGATCGATCCGCCGACCGCGCGCACGAGCACGAACCCCGCGGCGACATCCCACGGGTTGATGGTCGTGAGCATCGTGGCGTCGGCCCAGCCCGCGGCGACCCACGCGAGCTCGAGGGCCGCGGTGCCCAGGTTGCGCACGGCGCCGATGCGCCCCAGCATCTCCTGCTCGGCCTCCGCGAAGCCGACATCCTCGGAGAGGTCGCGCGTGGTCGGGAACCCACTCAGCACGAGCGCGTCCCGTTCGGCGCGGGTCGCGTGGGGGCGCAGGGGTTCGCCGTTGAGGAAGGCCCCGTCGGGCCCCGCCGTGAAGACCTGCCCGAGGACCGGGGCATCGATCACGCCGGCCACGAGCTCGTCGCCGATCGCCGCACCGATGGACACGCAGAACAGCGGCATCCCGGCCGCGAAGTTCGAGGTTCCGTCGATGGGGTCGACGAAGAACGTCACGTCCGAGGCGCCGGGGCGTTCGCCGCCCTCCTCGCCGACGATCCGGGCGCCGGGCACGAGTCGCGCGAGGTTCTCGACGATGATCTGCTCGCAGCGCTTGTCGTGGATCGTCACGATGTCGTGCGCCGACGTCTTGTCCTCACGGTCGACCGCGCTGCGGTCGAGACTGCGGATGTGGTCGGCGGCCGCTCCGGCGGCGATGCGCGCGGCCTCGAGGAGGGCGGTCGGATCGGCGGCGGCGGAATGGCTGGGGTCAGTGGTCGTGCTCGTCGTGGCCATGGTCGCCAGCGTAGATGGGTGTGCGGGAGCCGTCGAGGAGCACCGCCATCTCCTCCCCCACCGCCGGCAGCGCCCGGGCGGCGGCCCGCTCGGCCTCGATCTGCACGCCGAGGCCGCCTCCGCGCAGGACCACCATCGAGCCGAGCCGTCCGATCGTCTCGAGTCGCACCCGGGCGATCTCTCCCCCACCGCGGCGCGCGTCGGCGGGATCGTCGAGCAGTCGCACGGCCGCGGGATCGACGAGGGCCATCGCGCGTGCGCCGTCGGCGACCCCGTCGTCGGGCCGACCCGGGATGCGCAGTCCCGTCTCGGTGACCACGGCGTCACCCTCCAGGGTGCCGGTCAGCAGCTCACGCCCCGTGAGCCGGGCGGCGAAGCCGGTCGGAGGTCGGGCCAGGATCCGCTCGCGCGGACCGATCGCGGCGAGGCGTCCGGCCTCGAGCACGGCCACATCATCGGCGAGGGCGAGCACGTCGAGCAGATCATGGGTGACCAACAGCGCGGTCCGCCCGGCGAGGGTGCGGGTGAGCAAGGACCGAAGATGCGCGGTGACCTCGGCGTCGAGCGCCGCGAAAGGTTCGTCGAGCAGGAGCAGGGCGGGGTCCGTCGCGAGCGCCCGCGCGATCGCGACCCGCTGGGCCTGCCCCCCGGACAGGCTGCGAGGCCGACGGTCCGCGAGGGAGGCGGCCCCGACGGAGTCGAGGATCTGGTCCGCACAGCGGCGCGAGGCGACCCGTCCGGCGCCCTGGGCGCGCGGACCGAACGCCACGTTCTCGCGCACGCTGAGATGCTCGAAGAGGGCGGCCCGCTGCTGGAGATAGCCGATCCGTCGCCGATGCGGGGCGAGACGACCGATCTCGCGCCCGTCGATGCGGACGCTTCCGACCGCCCCGAGGGTTCCGCTGATCGCCTCCAAGAGGGTCGACTTGCCGGCGCCGTTGGGACCGATGACAGCGGTGATGCGGCCCGGCACCGGGGCGAGCGCGAGGCGCACGTCGCGCACGGGCACGGTGATGTCGAGCTCGAGGGCGGCGGCGCTCATCGGGCCCCCGCCCGGGCCGGTGCGACAGCCGCGCGCGGGTTGCGGCGGGCATAGGCCAGCAGCACGACGCCGAGCGCCACGATGATCAGGAGCAGGGAGAGCACGGCGGCCGAGCCGGTGTCGCTCTCGCGCGCGAGGTAGATCTGCAACGGGAGCGTGCGGGTGGTCCCCTCGAGCGAGCCGGCGACCGTGAGGGTCGCACCGAACTCCCCGAGAGAGCGGGCGAACGCGAGGATGGTGCCGGTGAGGATCGCCGGCGCCAGACGGGGCAGGGTGATCCGGCGCAGCACCGTGAACGGCCCCGCTCCGAGCGTCGCGGCGAGGCGCTCGGGCTCGCTCCCGGCGGTGACCAGCGCACTCTCGAGCGTGAGCACCGTGAATGGCAGCGACACGAAGACCTGGGCGAGCACGACCGCCGTGGTCGTGAACACGATCCGCACTTCGGCGGCCTCGAGCAGCGGCCCGAACAGCCCGCGGCGCCCCACCGTCATGAGCAGGGCGAGCCCGCTCACGACGGGCGGGAGCAC
>DAMDHZ010000050.1:0-22356 GCA_032101665.1 Brachybacterium sp.
CCCGCGCTCGCCGCGCGTCGGGGCGACGCGCCGCGGGGATGCGCAGTCCGCTCGCCAGGAGGATCCGCGTGAGCTCTCCGTTGCCGACGAACACGACCCCGGCCGCGGCGAGCGCCCTCTGCGTCCCGGCCTCCCAGTCGTAGTGGTCGAGGTCGAAGGAGCGCCCCGGGAGCCCCGCCCGCCGAGCCACGAGGTGCAGCTCCTCGAGCGACGTGTCGGAGATCAGGTGGCCCCAGGTCATGCCGTAGCGCGCCCAGCGGGGCGTGTCGGCGTAGACAGTCATGCGGCCTCGGAGGGCGTGCCCTGGTGGTGGCGCAGGAGCCACGTCCCGCCCTCGCGCACCCACACCGAGGTGCGGTGCACCTCGCCGCGTCCGCCACCTCGGGTCGTGAAGCGGAGCAGGACGATGCCGGGGGCGAGCTCGTCGGCGATGAAGTCGCTCGCCTCGACGTCGCGGCCCACCGGCGCGAGCTGGGCGAGGATCTCGTCACGGTCGTACGTGCGTCCCGAGGCACCGATCTCGGTGAACGCCGGGTGCAGGAGCAGCGCGGCCGACGGCGGGTCGGAGCGGACCTCCTCGGTCAGGAGTGCCTGCTCGCGCGCGACCACCTCCTCGAACGGGGCCTCGGCGGGGTCGGCCGGTGCGGAAGCGGCCTGCTCGCTCGGGTCCAGCTCCTCGAGGAGGGAGAACAGATCGGCCCCCGACGCGGATGCACCACTGTCGCGCGTCCTGTCGTTCCCCGAGGCGTCCGACGCGGTCGTCGCGCGCGTGCGGCCCGACTCGTCGCCCGCCCCGCTCGTAGCCGGCGCCGGCCTGGTCTCGGTGGTGCTCCCTCCGCGGTAGCCGGGACCCACCTGCGGTTCCTGGTGCCGGGAGAAGGCGGTCGCGGCCGCGTTGGCTCGCTTGTCGGCCGCTTCGTTCATCGCGTGCCCGGCATGTCCCTTGACCCACTCGAACTCGACGCTGCGCCCGACCAGGGCCGCGTCGATCGCCTTGAGCAGATCCACGTTCAGCACGGGCTTGCCGTCCTTCTTGCGCCAGCCCTTGCGCTTCCACCCCGGCATCCACTTCGTCACGGAGTTGATGACGTATTGGGAGTCGCACAGGATCTGCAGGTGCTGGCCGGCGTCGACGGCGGTCGCCTCGAGCAGGTCGAGCACGGCCTTGAGCTCGCCCATGTTGTTGGTGCCGTGGGGCCAGCCCCCCGCCCGCCAGGTCGAGTCGTCGATGTACCATGCCCAGCCGGCGGGACCGGGGTTGCCGAGGGCCGAGCCGTCGGCGGCCGCGATGATCGTCATGCCGACAATCGTTCCACAGGGCGCCGACATCGCCCCGCGTGCCGCGGGCCGACGACGTCCCGTTCGCGGGGCGCGAACGGAGCGATGCCCCGCAGGCCGAGACCTCGGTCCCGGCGTCGCAGGGCAGGACGCGTAGCATCGAGGACGATCTCATCCCGGCCCACGGCGCCCTGGCGCCGACCTCCCACCCCGCTGACGAGCGGGCCCGGTCCACTCCGGAGCCCGTTCGCGCGGCCGGCCCCGAACAGGAGCACCCATGTCGACCTCATCGACACCCTCCCCGACGGCGAGCGCGCCCGCCCGACGATCCGCCGTCAAAGAGCTGACGATCCGCGGCATCGTCATCGGCGGCATCATCACGCTCGTCTTCACCGCGGCGAACGTCTACCTGGGACTCAAGGTCGGCCTCACGTTCGCGACCTCGATCCCCGCCGCCGTCATCTCGATGGCCATCCTGCGGTTCTTCAAGAACCACAGCATTGTCGAGAACAACATCGTCCAGACCATCGCCTCGGCGGCCGGCACCTTGTCGGCGATCATCTTCGTGCTGCCCGGCCTCGTGATCATCGGCTGGTGGAGCGGTTTCCCGTACTGGACCACGGCGGCGCTGTGCGCGCTCGGCGGCATCCTCGGCGTCATGTACTCGATCCCGCTGCGCCGCACCCTCGTCACGGGATCCGATCTGCCCTACCCCGAGGGGGTCGCCGCGGCCGAGGTGCTCAAGGTCGGAGACTCCCATGGCGCCGCCGAGGAGAACCGGCGCGGCCTGCGCGTCATCCTCGTGGGGGGCCTCGCCTCCGCAGGGATGTCGCTGCTGTCGGCTCTCCGCCTCACCGCCGCGGAGGTCTCGACGGCATTCCGCGTCGGCGGGGGCGGCACGATGTTCGGTGCGAGCCTCTCGCTCGCGCTGATCGGCGTCGGCCACCTGGTCGGCATCACCGTCGGCATCGCGATGATCGTCGGGATGCTCGTCTCCTACGGCGTGCTGCTGCCGATCTCCTCCTCGGGCGACCTGCCCGCGAGCGGCGACCTCGCCGAGGCAGTCGGGAACATCTTCTCGTCCGACGTGCGGTTCATCGGCGCCGGGGCGATCGCGATCGCCGCCGTGTGGACGCTGCTCAAGCTGATCCTTCCGATCGTCCGCGGCATCACCGAGTCCCTCGCCGCCTCCCGCGCCCGTCGTGCGGGCGGCGACGTCGACGTCACCGAGCGCGACATCCCCGTGGGCGTCGTCGCTCTCGTCACCGTGCTGTCGATGATCCCGATCGGGTTCCTGCTGTGGGACTTCATCCGCGGCACCGCGATCGCCCACAACACCTTCGCGCTGATCGCGATCTCGGTCGTGTTCATCCTGGTGCTAGGCCTCGTGATCGCCGCGGTGTGCGGCTACATGGCCGGCCTCATCGGCTCGTCGAACTCCCCGATCTCCGGGGTGGGCATCCTGGTCGCGATCGCCGCGGCGCTGCTCATCCGCGCCGTCCACGGCGGCGACTCCCACGAGACCGCGGCGCTCGTCGCGTTCACCCTGTTCGTCTCGGCCGTCGTCTTCGGCATCGCGACCATCTCGAACGACAACCTGCAGGATCTCAAGACCGGTCAGCTCGTGGGCGCGACGCCGTGGAAGCAGCAGCTCGCGCTCGTGATCGGCGTCGTGTTCGGGTCCATCATCATCCCGCCGGTGCTGCAGCTGATGAACACCGCCTTCGGCTTCTCGGGTGATCCGAATGCCGGCCCCGAGGCGCTCGCCGCGCCGCAGGCCTCCCTCATCTCCTCCCTCGTCAAGGGCGTCATGGGCGGCGACCTGCAGTGGAACCTGATCGGCATCGGCGCGCTCGTGGGCATCGGCGCGATCATCGTCGATGAGATCCTGACCCGCACCACGGCGTCCCGCACGCGCCGCCTCGCGCTGCCGCCGCTGGCGGTCGGCATGGGCATGTACCTGCCGATGTCGCTCACGCTCATCATCCCGGTCGGCGCCCTGCTGGGCATGGTCTACGACCGCTGGGCCGACCGCACCAAGAACCCGGAGCGCTCCAAGCGGCTCGGTGTGCTCATGGCGACCGGCCTGATCGTCGGCGAGAGCCTGTTCGGCGTGCTCAACGCCGGGATCATCGCGAGCACGGGCGACGAGTCGGCGATGGCCGTGGTGGGCGACGGTTTCGCGACCGCCGCCCAGCTGATCGGCGCTCTCGTGTTCATCGCGATCATCGTCGTGCTCTACCGCTGGGTGCGCGCCCAGGCTCGGAGCACCGAGGTCACGGTCGAGCAGTCGCGGGAGTGACGGGCTTCGCGCCCTGCCTACTCGCTCCGGGCGTCACGGAAGGGACGCTGGTGATGTGCGGTGGCGATATCGCCAGTGCACATCACCAGCGTCCCTTCCGCGACCATGCCCCACGCGAGGCCGCCGGGAGAAGACCCTCGGATGAGCCCGCCGGGATAGGGCCACGCCCGAGTCACCGGCAGGAGTCCGCCTCCGGACCGTGATCTCGTGATCACGGTCCGGAGGCGGACTCCTCTGCGCTCGGCACCTCGAGGGCGGTCCGCCCTCCCCGACAGTGCTCGAAGCGCTCAGGCCGTCCGGGTCCAGGCGCGCACCCGCCACGCGAGCACGACGATGCCGACCAGCAGCACGGCGGCCCCGCACCCGAGCTGCAGCGCGATCTCGGACGACGTCGGCAGGTTCGGCTCGTCGGACGCGATCGGGGCGAGCCGGTGCATCCGGAAGAAGAACCCCAGGGCCGCCGACACGACCACGTAGGCCATCACCGCCGAGAAGGCCGCGGGCGCCCAGGGCCGGCGCACGCCATCGCGCCCCGTGACGATCCAGGCCCAGATGATCGCGGGGATCCAGGTCGAGGCGTCCACGAACAGGAGCACCCCGGCGAGCGGCCGGGTGTCGTGGACCATGAGGTCGAGCGACAGGTGGGCGCCGATCGCGATCGAGCCGAGGGCGACGAGCACGAGGGCGAGCTGGACGAGACCGATCAGCGCGACGCGCCCGCGGACGGCATCGGCGCGCGAGACCCCGCTCGAGGCCCGGAGCACCTCGACCCGCGGCGAGACGCCGCGCGCGAGCGTGTAGGGAGCGAGTACCGCGAGCAGGATCGGCACGAAGCCGAGGTGCAGGCTCGTCACCGAGAACGCGAGCACGACGACGGAGATGACGAGCACCCCCACCAGGTAGGTGCTCTGCACGGACGCCTCGAGGCGCAGGGCACGGGCGAGGCCGCCGCGTCGGCGGGTGCGCGCCACGGTCGTCGGCGCCGTCGTGGGGTCGATGGTCAGGGGGTTGTCGTTCATCGCGTGGCCTCCCTCAGGGTCCAGGTGACGATCTCGGCGAGGTCCGGGGACCGGAGCTCGGCCGTCGGCGGCAGCGCCGCGGCGTCATCGGTCGCGACCAGCCCTTCCCAGGTGCGCCCGGTGCGGCGAGCCCCGCGGAGGACGGGGGGCGGAGCCGGGTCGTCGGCCTCGGTGAGCGCCACGACGAGGTGGGTGCTGATGAGCTCTTCGACGTCCCCGACGAGGAGCACGCGTCCGTCGTGCAGGACGACGAGACGGTCGACGAGCCGATCCATGCCGCCGAGGTCGTGCGTGGACAGCAGCACCGAGCGGTCCTCGCCCGCGGCCACGAAGCTCCGCAGGTCGTCCACGAGCTGCTCGCGCGCGAGCGGGTCGAGCCGGGCGAAGGGCTCGTCCAGGACGAGCAGGCGCGGCGACCGCGCCAGGGCGAGGGAGAGCGAGACCTGGGTGGCCTGGCCGGCCGAGAGGCGGGCGATCGGCACGCCGGGGTCGACATGGGCCCGGCGCAGGTTCCTTCCGAACGCGCGCAGGTCGAGCTCGGGCTCGATGCGGCGCAGCGCCTTGGCGATGTCGTCGCACGACCACGACCGGGGAGCGGCCGGCACGTCGGGCACGTAGCCGACCTCGCGCGGCAAGGCGTCCTCGGGTCCGCCCATCGGCGCGTCGAGCACCCGCATGCGGCCGTGCACGGGGCGGTGCGCGCCCACCACGGTGTCGAGCAGGGTCGTCTTCCCCGCCCCGTTGGTCCCGACGATCGCGGTCACCAGACCGGTCGGCACGGTGAGCGACACGTCGTGGAGGATCCGCGTCGGCGGCCGGAACCAGGAGCGGGGGCGCGCCAGATCGACCGCGAGGGCGTGCACCGCGATCGCGGGCGCGGCAGGGGTTGGGGCGGGCATGGTCATGAGTCCTCCTCGATGGCGCGGGAGAGCAGCTCGTGCAGCTCGTCGGGGGCGATCCCGCCGCGGCGGGCGGTGCGGGCAGCGTCGGCGAGCTGCCCGGAGACGCGGTCGAGCGCCCGGCTCCGCACGCACGCGGGGTCCTGCGCGCGGACGTACACGCCTTTGCCCTGCACCGAGACCACGAGGCCGTCGGCGACGAGCTCGTTGTAGGCGCGCGTCGTGGTGATGACGCTGACGCGCAGGTCACGGGCGAGCGCGCGGATCGACGGGAGGGCCTCACCGGCGACGAGGTCACCGCGGGCGATCGCCTCGGCGATCCCGGAGCGGATCTGCTCGTAGATCGGATCGGCAGACGCCGGATCGATGGGGATGTGCATCGACGCCTCCTTTTGCAGGGCCGGCCGCCGCCCGGGTCGAGCGGCGATCCGCCGATCGTTCGCGACTGCACCTACTGTTCATAGTCACTATAGACAGTTCAGGTGAGGCGTCAAGCGAGCGGCGATGCAGGGATGGGCGGAGCGCTCGGCATGTGCCGAGCGGGAGGGGTGGGCGTGCGGAGACCTCTCGGTGTGTCTCGAAGGGGAGGCGGGTGGGGAGCGAGGGGCTCTCGGCGCCTATCGGGGCCGGCGGGAGGGCGGCACGTATCGCCGGGCGGCCGCGGCCCGATGTCGACCAGGGTCGGATGTCGACCAGAGCTCGATGTCGACCAGGGCCGGGTGTCTGCCAGGGTTGGATGACTTCCGGGGCCGGATGTCCTGGAGGGGACGCTGGTGATGTGCTGTGGCGATATCGCCACAGCACATCACCAGCGTCCCGTCGGCGCCCACCCCCTCCGCGAAAGCCGACGGCTGCCCGGCCCCACACCCAGCCACCCGCCACGAGCCCGCCGCCCATACGGCCCTGCACGGGGTCGCCGGACATGAGTCCGCCCCCGGACCACGATCTGGCGATCACGGTCCGGGGGCGGGCTCATCCGTGCTCGGCGACGCGAGGGAGTCGCGGCACACGGCACGGCTGAGGGAGTCGCCGCGCGCTCGCCACCTCGAGGCCGTCGCGGCGCTCGCGACCCGAGGCCGCCGCGCGCTCGGCACCCCGAGGCCGTCGCGGCGCCCCCCACCCCAAAGCCGCCGCGATGCACCCCGAGCACGCCGCGGTCTCAGCCCTCCCGCTGCTCGTAGGCCGCGGGGCGCTCCTGCACCGCGCGCAGGCGGGCGAGGTCGAGCTTGCGGCCGCGCTCGAAGTCGACCACACCGTTCTTCTCCTGGAACACGTCGGTCAGCTGCGTGTAGCAGTAGCCGAACATCTCGGGGTCCTCGAGCAGGACGCGGGTGAGACCCTCGAAGCGCGCGTACACGGCCTCCTCGTCGGCCACGCGCTCCCCGTACCCCCATGAGACGGCCTGATCGGTGCCGGTCCCGTCGTCGGCGGCGCGCTCGGCCTCCTCGCGGGCGGCACGGGCCTCCGCCTCGTTCCACCAGATCCCGCCGTACTCCGAGACGAAGTAGGGCTGTCCCGCGTAGGCGATCGACCAGGTGCCATCGGCGTGCGGCATGGCGTTGGGCTCGAGGTGCACGCGGTTGGCGAACGGGCGTCCCTCGGCGAGGCCGGCCTGCTCCTCGCGGAACCTCGCGGGGTCCTGCTCGTAGGAGTGGGAGTCGTAGACGTCCGCGCCGCGCACTCGATGCGAGTACCCGGAGGAGTCGAGCACGGGACGCGACGGGTCGGCGAGCTTGGTCGCCTCGTACATCGCGTGCGTGACGTCGTCGAGCACGGTGATGCGGTCGTGCAGCACCTGGTGGGTCTCGTTGAGGGGGCACCAGCCGACGATGCTCGGATGGTTCAGGTCGCGGCGGACGGCCTCGACCCACTGGGCCACGAAGCTCGCAGTGGGCTGCTGGTTGTGGCCGATCGGCCCCCTGCCCGACACACCCCAGTCACCGAACTCGCCCCACGTGAGGTAGCCGTGCAGATCGGCCCAGAAGAGCATGCGCTCCTCGAAGACCTTCTGGTGCAGCCGGGCGCCGTTGAAGCCGGCCTCGAGGGAGATGCGGATGTCGTCGACGATCGCGGCGTCGCTCGGGGCCGTCATGAGCGACTGCGGCCAATACCCCTGGTCGAGTACGAGGCGCTGGAAGACCCGCTGCCCGTTCAGGCGGAACTCGCGGCCGTCGAGGGCGGTCGAGCGCATCCCGGCGTAGGAGTGGACCTCATCGAGCACGGCGCCGTCGGCATGGACGAGGCGGACCACGAGCGCGTAGAGCTCAGGGTCGCCGGGGCCCCACACGCGCAGCTCCTCGGGCGGGACGGTGAGCTCGACATGAGGGGAGAGGTCGAGGTCGGCGCGCACGGACGCCGTGATCGGGGCGTCCTCCCCGGCCCGCGGGGCGAGCGCCTCGGGGTCGCCGGGGACGTCGGGGTCGACGTGGCGGGCCTCGATCTCCAGCCGCGTCCCGGGACGGTTGGCGCTCAGCGACGCGTCGATCGCGAAGGACCCGGTCGCGAGGTGGGGCAGGATCCGCAGGGAGCGGATGGAGGTGGCCGGGACCCCCTCGAGCCACACGCTCTGCCAGATCCCGGTGGTGCGCGTGTAGTGGCAGTGGGTGTTGGCGAACCACGTGGCCTGCTTGCCGCGCGCCTGGGCCGCGTCGCGGGGGTCGCGGGCGCGCACCACGAGGGTCACGCTCTCCCCCGGGCCCGCGATGCCCGTGAGGTCGGCCGTGAACGGCGTGAAGCCGCCGCGATGGCGCGCGACCTCGACGCCGTTCGCCCACACGGTCGCGTCGTGGTCGACCGCCCCGAAGTGGACGAGCGGACGCAGTTCCGCCCAGTCGGCGGGGATCTCGATCGTGCGGCGATACCAGACGGCCTCGAGGAAGTCGGTGTCGCCGATGCCCGACAGCTCGGACTCGGGCGCGAAAGGCACCGTGATAGTGCCCGCGAGTTCGCGTTCGCACAGGCCGCGCTCGATCCCCGTGTCGGACCGGTCGATCTCGAAACCCCATGTGCCGTTGAGGTTCAGCCAGGTGTCGCGCCAGAGCTGGGGCCGGGGGTGCTCGGGGCGGGGCACGTCGGTCGCCGGCGACAGCGGCGGCTCGAGGACCGCCGCGAGCGCATCGGCCCGCGCGGCGAGCCGGGTGAGCGGGGCGGGAAGATCGGCGGGCGAAGCGGGAGAGGGGGACACGAGGGCTCCTCGTCATCGGGGATCATCGACGGTCGCGAGCGGGAACGCCCGCGCGACGCTGCTATTCCATCGCATGTGCGCCGGAATTTCAACGTGAGAATCAGGAGGGGCGGCGTTGCGCGTCCCGGCGCGGACCAGCGGCAGCGGTCACCGTCGAGTCGCCCCGGCAGCGGACGCGCGCCGAGCCGCTCCGGCGGAGGACTCGCGCACCCGCAGCCCGTGCGGCACCACGATCTCGTGGGCGGCCGCGCCGACCCGCTCGCCGCCAGCCGGCTCTCGTCCCATGGCGGCGTCGAGCGCCGCGGTCACGAGAGCATCGAGGTCGGGGGCGATCGAGCTGAGCGAGGGGACGGCGTACGCGCTCTCGGGCAGATCGTCCCAGCCGACGACCGCGACGTCCTCGGGGACCGCCCGCGCGCGCTCGCGCAGCGCGGCGAGCGCGCCGATGCCGAGCAGGTCGTTGGCGGCGACGACCGCATCGAAGGCCACCTCCTCGTCGATCGCCTCGGCGACGACCGCCAGACCCGTCGCGCGGTCCCAGACATCGGCCCGGCGGACGAGGCGCGGGTCCACCTCGATCCCGGCGTAGCGGCAGGCCGCCCGGAAGCCCGCGAGCCGTTCGGCGCCGGTCGAGCTCTGCCCCTCCTCCGCGCCGAGGAACATGAGCCGCGAGCGACCCCCGTCGACGAGGTGGCGCACCACGTCGACAGCGCTGCCCGCATTGTCGATCGCGACGTGGAACACGTTCTCACCGGCGGGAACGGCCTCGCCCAGGAGCACCAGCGGGGTCGCGGCGGACAGTCCCACGAGGTCCGAGGGCTCGAGGGCCATGGGCGAGAGGATGACGGCGTCGACCGGCCGTGCCGTGCGTCCGGCCAGGTGGTCGCGCTCGACCTCCCGGTCGCCGAGGGAGAGCTCGACGCTCACGGTGTAGCCGCGCTCGCCCGCGGCCTTCTGGATGCGCTCGGCGAGGGTCGCGAAATAGGGATTGGCGAGCTCGGGAAGCACGAGCGCGATACTGCGGGTCGAGCCGCCGCGCAGGTCCCGGCCCACATGGTTGGGCACGTAGCCGAGCTCGTCGATCGCGCGGCGTACGCGCTCGGCCGTCTCGGGCCTCACGACCGGACGCTCGTTGACCACGTTGGAGACGGTCTTCCAGGAGACCCCGGCGCGCGCGGCGACGTCCTTGATGCTCACGCGCCGCTGCGCCATCCGTCCCACCCTCCACCGTGCCGTCCCGCCCAGGGTAGACGCTCATTGCCCGGCCGCCCGAGCGCGCTGGTCCCACGCCAGCTCTCTGTCGTCGCGCCCGGACGCTTGACCGCCGCGAGGGGACGTGGTGGAATCTCACGTGAGAACCGGCTGTGGTCCAGATCTCCCCCGAATCCCTTCGAGCCCGGTCATCGTCGACCCGGAAGGACGCGCGTGATGACGCGACGCAGAACCCTCCCTCCCGCCGCCCCACCCGGCGGCATCCCCGTGCTCGGCCCGTCCGCGGCCGGCCTCGTGTCCCGCCGCACCCTGCTCGGGCTCGCCGCGAGCGGCGCGGCGGCCGCCGCCCTCGCCGGCTGCGGCTCCGCGATCGGCCGCGGCACCTCGACCGTGAGCGTGTGGGACCTGTTCTCCGGGGCCGATGGCGCGAACATGCGCGGCATGATCGCCGACGTCGAGAAGGGGATCCCCGGACTGCACGTGGACCCGACGACCCTGGCCTGGGGCAACCCCTACTACACCAAGCTCGCCATGGCGTCCTCCTCCCAGGCTCCACCGGACACCGCGATCATGCACGTCTCCCGGATGCCGGGCTACGCGCCCGGCGGCCTCCTGCAGCCCTACGACCTCGACCTGCTCGCCGACGTCGGCATCACCTCCGACGACTTCACCGAGGCCTTGTGGTCGAGCTGCACCTACGACGGCCAGCTGTTCGCGCTGCCCCTCGACACACACCCGTTCATCGCCTTCTTCAACCGGGACGTGGCCGAGAAGGCCGACGTCCTCGCACCCGACGGCACCATCGCGATCGATTCTCCCGAGGCCATGAAGGAGGTCGGCACCAAGCTCGCCGAGGTCACCGGGAACCAGGGCATCGCCTTCGGCTTCCTGCTCGACACCGCCCAGGCCTGGCGCCTGTTCTGGGGACTGTTCCATCAGACGGGCGGGCAGTACGAGATCGAGGTGGGGAAGAAGGCGGCGCTCGACATCGACGGCGCCGCCGCGGTGATCGACGCCGTGCACTCCTGGATGGACGGCACCTGCATGGCCCCGGACGCCGACTACCCCGGCGCGCTCTCCTCGTTCAACGCGGGACGCACCGGCATGATCCTGTCGGGCGAGTGGGAGCTCGGCGGCTTCAAGGACGCCGTCCCCGCGCTCGACGCGATGCCGATGCCGACGATGTTCGGGACCCCGGCCAACTACGCCGACTCCCACACCTACGTGCTGCCGACCCAGCGGTCGACGACGGAGGAGCACCGCCGCGTCGTCTACGAGTTCCTCGCCGCGATGCTGCACGAAGGCGGTCAGTGGGGCACGGCCGGGCACATCCCCGCCTACCTGCCCTCGCAGGAGACCAACACCTACAAGGATCTGCAGCCGCAGAACCATTACGCCGACGCCGCCGAGACCGTGGTCTTCGACCCGGCCGTGTGGTTCGCGGGCGCGGGCACCGACTTCCAGAACCGCATGTGCCAGCAGCTCATCGAGGGCTTCCGCGGGAACGTCGAGCCCCAGCGCTGCGCCCAGAACCTGGTCGACGTGCTCGACGGCTTCCTGACCAGCCCCGACCCCACCGCCTGAGGAGGTACCCCGATGCGTACGCGCACACCCGCCGCCTCCCGCGGCGCCGTCTGGTTCACCGTCCCCTATCTCGTCGTCTTCGCCCTGTTCCTGATCTGGCCCATCGTCTACGGGATCTGGATGTCGATCACCGATCAGTCGCTCGCCGCCACGCGCGTGCGCGTCGTCGGCATCGGCAACTACGTCGAGGCGCTCACCGATCCCGAGGTGTGGTCGAGCCTGGGCAACACGATCGTGTTCACCGTGATCTCCTCGGTCCCGCTCGTGGTCCTGTCCTTCCTCCTGGCCTACCTCGTCTCCACCGGACTGCCGGGGCAGTGGCTGTGGCGCCTGACGTTCTTCGCCCCCTACCTGCTGCCGGTCTCGGTGGTCACCGGGATCTGGGGCATGGTCTACTCGAACGACTTCGGCCTCATCAACGGCCTGCTACAGCGCCTCGGGCTCGACCAGATCCCGTGGCTGTCGGACAAGCACGTCGCGATGTGGGCGATCGCCCTCGTGACCCTGTGGTGGACGGTCGGCTTCAACTTCCTGCTCTACCTCTCTGCGCTGCAGGCGATCCCCGACCACGTCTACGAGGCCGCGCAGATCGACGGCGCGGGCCCGCTCCGACGACTGTGGTCGGTCACGCTGCCCCTCATGCGGCCCACGACCATCCTGATCGTGCTGCTGCAACTGCTCGCATCGATGAAGGTGTTCGACCAGGTCTTCCTGTTGACGGCCGGTGGCCCCGACGGATCCACCCGGGTGATCCTGCAGTACATCTACGACGTCGGCTTCAGCGGATACCGCGTGGGCTACGCGGCGTCCGTGTCCTACCTGTTCTTCGCCCTGATCGTGGTGCTGTCGCTGGCCCAGGTGGCCATCACGCGGCGCCTGTCGAAGGAGTCCTGAGATGTCCCAGACAGCCGTCACCGCACCGGCCGACCCCGCCGCCGTGCACCCGTCCGCCCTCCCCTCCGCCCGGCGCGCACGGCGGGCCGCCTCCGCGGCGGACAACGCGCGGATGCGCTCGCTCACGCTCGGCCGCGGCCCCGTCATCCGCACCGTCGCGATGGCCGCGCTCGTCGTCGCCGCCGTGCTGTGGGCGGCACCCCTCGTGTTCTCGATCGCCGTGTCGCTCAAGACGGAGGGCGACGCCTCGGCCTCTCCCCTGCGCTTCTGGCCCGAGCACGGCTGGACGCTCGCGAACTTCGCGGACGTGCTGAGGGCCGGCGACATCCCGCGCTGGATCGCGAACTCGGTGATCGTCTCGGTCATCGTCACGGTGCTCACCCTGCTGGTGTCGGCGCCGGCCGCCTACGCCTTCTCGCGGCATCGCTTCCGCGGGCGGGGCCTGCTGTTCGGCCTCACCATCGCCGCGATCATGGTGCCGCCGCAGATCCTCATCGTGCCGCTGTTCGAGCAGATGAAGGTCCTGCATCTGTCCGACACCCTCGCGGGCGTCGCGCTCCCCCAGGTGGTCGCGCCGCTCATGGTGATCGTGCTGAAGAACTTCTTCGACCAGATCCCGGTGGAGCTCGAGGAGGCCGCACGCATCGACGGCGCCTCGAACCTGCGCATCCTCACCGCGGTGATCCTGCCGCTGTCGCGGTCCATCCTGGTGGCGGTGGGGATCTTCGTGTTCATCGGCGCGTGGAACAACTTCCTGTGGCCGTTCATCGTGACCAACTCGCCCGAGCTGATGACGATCCCGGTCGGCCTCGGCACCGTCAAGAACGCCTACGGCGTCCAGTACGCCCAGACGATGGCGGGCGCCGTGATCGGCGCGCTGCCGCTGCTCATCGTGTTCGTCCTGTTCCAGCGGCACATCGTGCGCGGTTTCGCCACGACGGGGCTCGGCGGCCAGTGATCCGCGTGCGACGGCCGACCGCCGTCGCGCTCCGACCCGACGAGCCGGCGCAGGCGCCCCAGTGGCCCTTGCGCCGGCTCACGCCGAGATCGGTCACATCGCGCAACGCCAGGCTTTCCAGCGCGACCTGCGACGACGTACCGTGGCACGCGACGGTCGCCGTCGAATCTCACCGCGACGACCTGCCGCGTGATCCTCAAGCCGCGACGCGCCTCCGCGCGAGCGGCACGCCCCCGGGCCCTTCGCACCTGACGTGCACGGGCGCTCTCGGATCCCGTCGGCCGCGCCCCTCCCGCGCCGCTCCGTCACGATCGGCCGCGCGATGACCGCGCCCCGGTGAGCCCGCCTGCATGAAGGACAGCTTTCCCATGACCACCCCCGATTTCGCACGCCTCGGCGTGCCCCAGAACCTCATCGACGCCCTGGCTCCCCAGGGCATCACCTCCCCCACCCCGATCCAGGAGGCGACCCTTCCGGACTCGCTCGCGGGTCGGGACGTGCTCGGCCGCGGCCGCACCGGCTCCGGCAAGACCTATGCGTTCCTGCTGCCCGTCGTCGCACGCCTGGCGGCCGAGAACCGTCGCCCGGCCGCGCGGCGCCCGCGTGCCCTGATCCTCGCGCCGACCCGTGAGCTCGCCGCGCAGATCGGCCACTCCCTCGAGCCGCTCGCGCAGGCCTCCCGTCTGCGCTCGACCGTCGTGTTCGGCGGCGTGGGCCAGAAGCCGCAGGTCGACGCGCTCGAACGCGGCGTCGACGTGCTCATCGCCTGCCCCGGCCGCCTGCTCGATCTCATGGGCCAGGGCTTCGCCGACCTCTCCGGCGTGGGCGTCACCGTGCTCGACGAGGCCGACCACATGGCAGACATGGGCTTCCTGCCGATGGTCCGCCGGATCCTCGACAAGACCCCGCAGCGCGGCCAGCGCATGCTGTTCTCCGCGACGCTCGACGAGGGCGTGGGCAAGATCGTCACGCAGTACCTGCACTCCCCCGTCACCCATGAGGCCGATCCCGCGACCTCGCCCGTGGGCACGATGACGCATCACGTGCTCGAGGTCTCCGCCGACGACCGCTTCGACGTGCTCAAGGACCTCGCGTCCGCACCGGGCCGCACGATCATGTTCACGCGCACCAAGCACGGTGCCAAGAAGCTCGCCAAGAAGCTCGTCTCGAGCGGGGTCGACGCGGTCGAGCTGCACGGCAACCTCTCCCAGGGCGCCCGCACCCGCAACCTCGACGCCTTCGAGCACGGCTCGGCGACGACGATGGTCTCGACCGACATCGCGGCGCGCGGGATCCACGTCGACCACGTCGCCCTGGTCGTGCACGCCGATCCGCCCGTCGAGCACAAGGCCTACCTGCACCGCTCGGGCCGCACCGCGCGCGCCGGCGAGTCCGGCACCGTGGTCACGGTGCAGACGCCCGATCAGCGCGGCGATGTCGCGGGCCTCATGCGCGCCGCGAAGATCCGTCCGCACTCCCATGCCCACGTCACGACGGCCTCACCGGTGCTCCACGAGCTCGCTCCCGGCGAGCGCGTGGTCGGCCCCGTTCCCGACCGTGCCCCCGCCCAGCAGCCGGCAGGCGGCGGGCGCGGCGGCCAGGGCCGTCGCAGCTCCGGCGGCCGAGGTCAGGGCAATGACGGCAGCCGGGGGCGCAGCCAGGGTGGCGAGTCGCGCGGCGCGCAGTCCTCGCGAGGACGCGGTGGCCAGGGCGGACGCTCGGGCGAGGGCTCGCAGCCCGGCTCCGGTCGTGCCACCCGCGGCGGTCGCGGCGCCGAGCGCTCGGGCGGCGCTCGATCGGGCGGCGGCCGCTCCGGCGGCGCAGGTCGCTCACGCGGCGGCTCGGGCTCGACCACCAGCTACTCGACGTCGTCGTCCGGTTCGACCGGGAACTCGGTCGGCGCGGGCCTCGCGGCCTTCTCCTCCCGTCGCGGCCGCTGACCGCGCGCCGACTACCCCTTCTGCCGGGAGCCCCGGTCGCCTCGCGGCGGCCGGGGCTTCCGGCATGAGCACGGGAGATCGAGTTCGCCTCTCCCCGTGAGCGCGAGAGGATGTCGTCCATGACGCGTCGCAGCATCGCCGACGTCCTCGCCGCCGCCCGTCGCGGCGTCGAGCGCGTGCACCCCGACCAGCTCGCCGAGCACCAGGCCCGGGGCGCGTGGGTGATCGACCTGCGCACGCCGTGGACGCGGGATGCCGAGGGGCACCTCCCCGGCGCCGTCGTCGTCGAGCCCACCGTGTTCCTGTGGCGCCTGGATCCCCAGAGCCCCAGCCGGATGGCGGACGGACCCGGGTACGACGACGAGGTCGTCCTCCTGTGCAACGAGGGCTACTCCTCGTCCCTCGCCGCGCGGGATCTGCGCGAGCTCGGCTTCAGCCGCGCCACGGACCTCGACGGCGGCTTCCGCGCGTGGACCGCGGCCGGCCGGCCCGTGCAGGCCGAGCCCTCGCGCTATGTGACCTGAGCCGCCGCGGGGTCGCACCTCGACCTCGGCACCATGTCATGGACGGGACGCTGGTGATGTGCTCTGGCCATATCGCCACAGCACATCACCAGCGTCCCGTCCGCGACCACCGGGCCGGGATCAGCCCGTGCGAGAGGTGCCATGCGCCGTCCCGCCGGGCCCCCGCAGGCCTTCAGTCCCCGGTCGGACCGTGCTCGCCGCCGTCCCACCGGCCCCATACCGGCCTCCCAGCCCCGGTCTTGTCCCTCCCGCGAGCCGTCCCGCCGCCCACCAGGCTCCCGGGCCCGGCCCTCCTCGCCGACATCCCCCGCCCCGACCGCGAGATCCGCCACGTCCAACATTTCGTCGATTGCGCAAGTGAGGAATGGTGTGGAAGCGTCGCCCCCATGACCACCGCGCCTCGTGACCCCGAGCGGCCCCCGGCGACGTCTGCCGCGCGGGACGCGGCCGTTCCTGCTGCGGGCGATCCGGAGCCCACCGAGCCCCAGCTGTCGTCGGCGGCGGACACCTTCGCCCTGCTCGCGAGCCCCGCCCGGCTCCACCTGGTCTGGCTCATGGTGCGCGGGCGCCACGACGTCGGCACCCTCGCCGAGCGCGTGGGCCTGAGCCTGCCCACCACGAGCCAGCACCTGAGCCGGCTGCGCCTGGCCGGCATCGTCTCGGCCACCCGCGAGGGCCGGCACAGCTACTACGCCGTCGAGGACCCCCATGTGGTCGGCCTCGTCGAGCAGATCTTCGAGCACATCGCCCCGGATGGCACCCTCGCCCCCGATCCCGCCCCGGACGGCCGGGCCGCGCCGGACGGCCGCCCCGCGCCGGACGGTCGCCCCACCGCACCCGGCAGCCCGGCGACCGACGCCGCTCCCCGACCTTCACCCTCCTCTCACCCCGAGGCCTGAGCCATGACCCAGAACCCCGACCCCGACGTCTCCGGCGACACCCCCGAGGCGCCCGCCACGCCCGCCGCGCGCCGCGCGACCGCGGCCTCGGCGGACCTCACGACGTTCGCCTGGCTCTCGATCGCCGCGGCCATCGCCACGATCGCCCTCAAGACCGGGGCATGGGCGATGACCGGCTCCGTCGGCCTCCTGTCCGACGCCGCCGAGTCCACGGTCAACCTCGTCGCCGCCGTCGTCGCCCTCATCGCCCTGCGGGTCGCCGCCAAGCCCGCGACCGACCAGTTCCTGTACGGCCGCGCCAAGGCCGAGTACTTCTCCGCCGCGGTCGAGGGCGCGATGATCTTCGTCGCGGCGGCCGTGATCCTGGTGACCTCCGTCGAGCGCTTCGTGCATCCGCGGCCTCTCGAGAACGTCGGGATCGGCCTGCTGATCTCGGTCGTGGCCTCGATCGTCAACGGCGCGGTCGCCTTCGTGCTGCTGCGGGCGGGGCGGCGTCACCGCTCGATCACCCTGCGCGCCGACGGCCGGCATCTCTTGACCGACGTGTGGACCTCCATCGGCGTGCTCGTGGGCGTCGGACTCGTGTGGGCCACCGGCTGGGAGCGCCTCGACGCCGTCGTCGCGTTCGCCGTCGGGGTCAACATCATCATCACCGGCATCCGACTGGTCAGCGAGTCCATCGGCGGCCTGCTCGACAAGGTGCTGCCCGAGGAGGACAACGCCGTCATCACCCGGATCCTGCGCCGCCGGACCGACGGCATCATCACCTTCCACGGGCTGCAGACCCGAGAGGCCGGCCAGCAGAAGTTCATGAACGTCCACGTGCTCGTGCCCGACGAGTGGACCGTCAAGCAGGGCCATGACTACATCGACGAGCTCGAGGCCGAGCTGATCGAGGCCCTGCCCGGCCTGACCGTCGCGACCCATCTGGAACCGATCTCCGATCCGCTCTCGTACGCGGACATCCCGTCGGCGCAGATCCCGATCCACGACCTGGCCGAGCACGACTCCTCGCGCCCGCCGTGGAACGGCACGACGCCGCCGACCGCCTGAGGCGCGTTCTGCTCTGTGTCGTCGCCCGCGTCGATCCCAGTGATCCCGGATGTCGGTCCCGTGGCTACGCTGGTCCCAGGGCACGAGCGATCGCCGCTCATCGCGGCCCGCTCCGAGGGAGGACGCTCATGGAGCACGACGCCGGTACCGTCTCGCGGGCACGCGCCGCGGTACCCGGACTGATCGCGGCCTGGTGCATCGTCGCCGTCGCCGAGCCGCTCTCCCTCGCGTTCTCCGCCGCCTCGGCCCCGTTCGTGGCCGTGGGAGAGGCGTTCATCGACCTGATCCCCTCGGGCCTCAAGGACGTCGTGGTCGATCTGTTCGGGACCTACGACAAGCCGGTGCTGTTCGGCGCGATGGCCCTCGTCTACAGCGCGGCGGCCCTCGGGATCGGACTGCTCGGCCGCCGGTCCCGTGCGCTCGCGAGCGCCCTGCTCGCCGCCCTCGGTCTCGTGGCCGCTCTCGCGGTGCTCTCCCGCCCCCACAGCACCGTCCTGGACGTCGTCCCGACGGCCGTCGGGACGGTGGCCGGGGTGGGTGTCCTGATCCTGCTGCTGCATCTGGCCGCGGACGTGCCGTCGGGTCGCGAGGCCGAGCGGGACGGCCTGGCGGTCGACGAACGGCGCCGTCGCTTCCTCGCGGTGTCGGCGACGACCGCGGCGCTCGCCCTGGCCCTCGGCGTGTTCGGCCGGGTGGCGGCGGGGGCGCGCGCGGCGACAGAGGCGGCGCGCACGCTCTTCGCGGTGCCTGCTCCGGCCGTCCCGGCATCGCCCATCCCGGCGGACGCCCAGGTGGATCTGGCCGGGATGCCACCCTTCCTCACCCCCGCCGCCGACTTCTATCGCATCGACACCGCCCTCGCGGTCCCGCGCGTCGACGCGCGCACGTGGTCCCTGCGGATCACCGGACTGGTCGAGCACGAGCTCGAGATCGGGATCGAGGAGCTGCTCGCGGAGCCGATGACCGAGGCGCACGTGACCCTGACCTGCGTGTCCAACTCCGTCGGCGGTGACCTCGCGGGCAACGCGACGTGGACCGGGGTGCCCGTCCGCACGCTCCTCGAGCGCGCCGGCGTGCACACCGGGGCCGACATGGTGCTCTCGCGCTCCGTCGACGGGTTCACCGCGTCGACGCCGCTCGAGGCGCTCACCGACGCGCGGGCCGCGCTGCTCGCGGTGGGGATGAACGGCCGGCCGCTTCCGCCAGAGCACGGGTACCCGGTGCGCATGGTGGTCCCGGGCCTGTACGGATACGTCTCGGCGACGAAGTGGCTCGAGGAGCTCACCGTCACCCGCTTCGCGGACGAGACGGCGTACTGGACCGACCGCGGCTGGTCGGAGCGCGGGCCCATCAAGATCGCCTCCCGGATCGACGTGCCACGGCCGTCGGCGCGCGTGGGCGCGCGGACCGTGGAGCTGGGCGGCACCGCGTGGGCCCAGCAGCGCGGCATCGCCGGGGTCGAGGTGCGCATCGACGACGGACCCTGGCAGGAGGCGCAGCTGGGCGCGACCGCCGGGGATGACTGCTGGCGGCAGTGGTCGCTCACATGGGAGGGCGCGCGCTCCGGCGAGCATCGGGCGACGGTGCGCGCAACGGGCGGCGACGGCGAGGAGCAGACGCCCGATCGCGCCGATCCGGTCCCCGACGGCGCGAGCGGCTGGCACTCGATCGCCTTCCGCGTGGAGTGATGACACGCAGTCGCGGCCCACCGGAGCCGATCCTCCGTGCCGACGACCATCGGCTACGCCCTGAGCGGACCCCGGCTCCCGTCCCCCCGAGGACCCGGCCCCGGTCATAGGGTCGGGAGCATGAGCTCGCGCACCGATACCCCGCACGTCCCGCTGTCGATCCTCGACCTGGTCCCCATGTCCGAGGGGATGTCGATGCGGGAGGCGATCGCCGCGTCGATGGAGGGAGCCAAGGCCGCCGACCGCCTGGGGTACGAGCGCTACTGGTTCGCCGAGCATCACAACACCCACAACCTCGCGTCATCCTCGACCGCGCTCCTGATCGATCGGGCCGCCTCGATGACCGAGCGGATCCGCGTCGGATCGGGGGGCGTCATGCTCCCCAATCACGCGCCCCTGCGCGTGGCCGAGGACTTCGGCACCCTGATCCAGTTCCACGGGGACCGGATCGACCTGGGCCTCGGGCGCGCCCCGGGCACCGATCCGGTGACCGCGCAGTTCCTGGCCCGCACCTCGGCCGAGCCGAGCGCGTTCATCGACGCGGTCGAGCAGATCACCCTGTGGTCGGCCGACGCCCCGCCGGAAGGGCTGCGCGTGGCCGCCGACGTCGCGACCGGCACCCGCATCCCGATGTGGGTGCTGGGCTCCACGGTCAACGGCGCCCAGCTCGCCGCGCAGCTCGGCATGCCGTTCTCGGTGGCCTCGCACTTCGCCCCGTTCCAGCACCTGCAGGCCCTCGACCAGTACCGCCGTGCCTTCAACCCCGATGCGGACACCGCCCAGGTGAGCACCCCGCACACGATGGTCGGCGTGAACCTCGTCATCGCCGACACCGACGAGAAGGCGCAGCGCCAGTACTCGACCCTCCTGCAGATGTTCGGCGGCGTCCTGACCGGGCAGCGCCGTGCGATCCAGCCGCCCCGCACGCGCGACGAGCTCGAGCGGGTGCTGCCCGAGGCGCTGCTCCGCCAGGCCGAGTCGGCGCTCCAGGTCCGGGCCGTCGGCTCCCCCGCGACCGTCGTCGACGAGCTCGAGCGGATCGTGCGCAACACCAAGGCCGATGAGCTCATCCTGACCGCCTACTCCTTCGACCCGGCCGACCGCATCCGCGGGCTCGAGCTGCTGGCCGACGCGTGGGGCACGCTGCACTGATCGGTGGCGTCTGCTTCCGCACGCACCTCCGGGCCGGTCCACCGGCACCCGCGCGAGACGCGACCGGTGACATGCCCGGGGCCGAGGTCTAGGGTGGCGCCCACACGGAGAGTGATGCCGATCACCGACGCCCCCTCTCCCCGACGTCAGGAGAACTGCCATGACGACCCCCATGGATGGTGTTCGCAACCTTCCGCTGACCGACTCCGCCCTCACCGACGAGCAGCGTGAGGACGCCGACCGTTCTGACGGCGGGTCCGGTGACGCCTCCGCGGTCGACGCGACCGCCGACCCGCTGGGCGGGGCAGACGGTCCTCGGGGCGACGACCGGACGGCCGCCGACCGCGATGAGGCGGAGCGGTACGGCCAGGACGACGACGCCGGGGCCCCGCTCGATGCCCAGGACGAGCCCGACGTCATCTCGCTCGACGAGCAGGGGCAGGCGGGTCGGGGCGGTGACGCGAGGGACCGCGGCGACTCCTCGGCGGCCGGCGCCCACGACGCCCGTGACCGCGCGGACGGGACGGACGACGACCTGCACTGACGACGTGGGCGCCCTCACGCAGGGCGTCTGCACGGCGTCCGTGCCGCTCACGGACGGAGCCCCGGCATCCTCCGCAGAGGATGCCGGGGCTCCGTCCGACACAGCGATCGCGTGAGCGATCCGATCAGCCGTGGTGGCTGATCACATCATGCCGCCCATGCCTCCCATGCCGTCGTCCATGCCGCCGGCCGGAGCCTTGACCGGCTCCGGCTTGTCGGCGACGACGGCCTCGGTGGTGAGGAACAGACCCGCGATCGACGCGGCGTTCTGCAGCGCCGAGCGCGTGACCTTGACCGGGTCGATGATGCCGGCCTGGAGCAGGTCCTCGTACGCGCCGGTGGCGGCGTTGAGGCCCTCGCCCACGGGCAGGTTCTTGACCTTCTCCGCGACGACGCCGCCCTCGAGGCCGGCGTTGACGGCGATCTGCTTGAGCGGGGCCTCGATCGCGACCTTGACGATGTTGGCGCCGGTCGACTCGTCGCCCTCGAGCTGCAGCGAGCCGAAGGTGTCCTTGCCGGCCTGGAGCAGGGCCACGCCGCCGCCGGCGACGATGCCCTCCTCGACGGCCGCCTTGGCGTTGCGCACGGCATCCTCGATGCGGTGCTTGCGCTCCTTGAGCTCGACCTCCGTCGCGGCGCCGGCCTTGATGACGGCGACGCCGCCGGCCAGCTTCGCGAGACGCTCCTGGAGCTTCTCGCGGTCGTAGTCGGAGTCGGAGTTCTCGATCTCGGTGCGGATCTGCTTGACGCGGGCGGCGATGCGCTCGGCGTCGCCGGAGCCCTCGACGATCGTGGTCTCGTCCTTGGTCACGACGACCTTGCGGGCCTGGCCCAGGAGCTCGAGACCCGCGGTGTCGAGCTTGAGGCCGACCTCCTCGGAGATCACCTGGCCACCGGTCAGGATCGCCATGTCCTCGAGCATCGCCTTGCGGCGGTCGCCGAAGCCGGGCGCCTTGACGGCGACGGACTTGAAGGAGCCGCGCAGCTTGTTGACCACGAGCACCGCGAGGGCCTCGCCCTCGATGTCCTCGGCGACGATGAACAGCGGCTTGCCGGCCTGGATGACCTTCTCCAGCAGCGGCAGCAGGTCCTTGACGTTGGAGATCTTGGAGTTCACCAGCAGGATGTACGGATCGTCGAGGACCGCCTCCTGGCGCTCCGCGTCGGTCACGAAGTAGGGCGAGATGTAGCCCTTGTCGAACTGCATGCCCTCGGTCAGCTCCAGCT
>DAMDHZ010000051.1:0-1005 GCA_032101665.1 Brachybacterium sp.
TCCGCGAGGTCATGTCGATCGCCGGCAAGCAGGAGCGCGAGGAGCGGACCGAGCAGCTGCTCGCCGCCGTCGCCGAGGAGCTCGGCGCCGCGGGCGCGCAGCTCGAGGGCCGCGACAAGGAGATCTCGGGCGCCTTCCGCGCGCTGACCAAGAAGGTCGTGCGCCAGAAGATCCTGACCGAGGGCGTCCGCATCGACGGCCGCGGCCTCAAGGACATCCGCCAGCTCTCGGCCGAGGTCGAGGTGCTGCCGCGCGTGCACGGCTCGGCCCTGTTCGAGCGCGGCGAGACCCAGATCCTGGGTGTCACCACGCTCAACATGCTCAAGATGGAGCAGCAGATCGACTCGCTCTCCCCCGTGCACCACAAGCGCTACATCCACCACTACAACTTCCCGCCCTTCTCGACGGGAGAGACCGGCCGCGTCGGCTCCCCGAAGCGTCGCGAGATCGGCCACGGCATGCTCGCCGAGCGCGCCCTGGTGCCGGTGCTCCCGGGCCGCGAGGAGTTCCCCTACGCGATCCGCCAGGTCTCCGAGGCGCTCGGCTCCAACGGCTCGACCTCGATGGGCTCCGTGTGCGCCTCGACCCTGTCGCTGCTCAACGCGGGCGTGCCGCTCAAGGCCCCCGTCGCGGGCATCGCGATGGGCCTCGTCTCCGACACGGTCGAGGGGGAGACCCGCTACGCGGCGCTCACCGACATCCTCGGCGCGGAGGACGCGTTCGGCGACATGGACTTCAAGGTCGCCGGCACCTCCGAGTTCGTCACCGCGATCCAGCTCGACACCAAGCTCGACGGCATCCCCGCCTCCGTGCTCGCGTCGGCGCTGAGCCAGGCCCGCGAGGCGCGCCTGCACATCCTCGGCGTGCTGTCCGAGGCGATCGACACGCCCGACGAGATGAGCCCGAACGCCCCGCGCGTCATCGCGGTCACCATCCCCGTCGACAAGATCGGCGCGGTCATCGGCCCCAAGGGCCAGATGATCAACCAGATCCAGGACGACACGG
>DAMDHZ010000051.1:1015-11042 GCA_032101665.1 Brachybacterium sp.
GGCCCCTCCGCGGAGGCCGCGCGCGGCGCGATCAACGCGATCGCCAACCCGCAGGTCCCCGAGGTCGGCGAGCGGTACATCGGCACCGTCGTGCGCGTGGTCGACTTCGGCGCCTTCATCTCGCTCACCCCGGGCAAGGACGGCCTGCTGCACGTCACCCAGCTGCGCAAGCTCAACGACGGCAAGCGCGTCGAGAGCGTCGAGGACGTCGTGAAGGTCGGCCAGAAGGTCGAGGTGGAGATCCGCGAGATCGACGCCCGCGGCAAGATCTCCCTCGCGGTCGTCGAGGACGAGCAGCCGGCCGCCGCCGACGCCGACGAGGTGCCCACGGCCGAGTGATCGCCCGCTCCGCCGCGGCGGAGCGCAGGGAGGGGCGGGTCCGCATCCGACATCGGGTGCGGACCCGCCCCTCTCGTTCAGCGAGGACGCTCGAGGCGGGGCGACGATGTCGCCCTGGGCGTTCGACTCTGCGTCGTCGTCGCTTCCGCGGGCCGAGCGGTGCGTTGCCGTCGCCCGATGACGCCAGAGCGACGTCTTCGAGCCGGTCGATCGGTGTGCAGCGCCCGCGCATCACTTCGTGGGAGGATTCCCCGGTGCCTGTCGACCTCCCGATGTCCGATGCCGCCTCCGATCTGATCCTCGCCGAGGACGGCTCCCTCGTCCGCCGCTCGATCCTGCCCGGCGGAGTACGCCTGCTCACCGAGACCGACACCTCGGTCCGCTCGGTGAGCATCGGCATGTGGCTCCCGGTCGGGTCCCGCGACGAGAGCGCGCCCCACGCGGGCTCGACCCATGTGCTCGAGCACCTGCTGTTCAAGGGCACGGCGCGGCGCAGCGCCCTCGACATCGCTCAGGCGTTCGACGAGGTGGGCGGTGAGTCCAATGCCGTCACCGCCAAGGAGCACACCTTCTACTACGGGCGCGTGCGCAGCGCCGACCTGCCCCTGGCCGTCGACGTGCTCGCGGACATGATCACCTCGGCGACGCTCGCACCCGAGGCGCTCGCGATCGAGCGCGAGGTGATCCTCGAGGAGCTCGCGATGGCCGAGGACGACCCCACCGACATCGGCTACGAGACGTTCCTCGCGCAGGTCCTCGGTCCCGACACGGCCCTGGGCCGGCCCGTCGGCGGCACCGCGGGGACCGTCGGCGCGATCTCGGCCGAGGACGTGCGCGCCCACTACGCCGAGCACTACCGTCCCGCCAACCTCGTGGTCACCGCGGTCGGGGACCTCGACCACGACGCGCTCACGGCCCTGCTGGGCCGGCGTCTGGCCGACGGCGGCTGGGAGCTGGCCGACGGTGTGACCCCGAGCCCGCGCCGCCCGGACGGCGAGGACCCGGCCCCGGGCGCCGGCGATGCGACCGCCCTCGTGCCGCTGCGCCTCGCACGCGACACCGAGCAGACCCATGTGTACCTGGGGGGACCCGGCATCACCGCCACGAGCGACGAGCGCCACGTGATGAGCGTCCTGATGTCGATCCTCGGCGGTGGCATGTCCTCCCGCCTGTTCCAGCACATCCGGGAGGAGCGCGGCCTCGCGTACTCCGTATACTCCTTCAGCGCCGGCTACCGCGGCGCGGGGCTGTTCGGGCTCTACGCCGCGTGCCGCCCCTCCCGCACCGCCCAGGTCGTCGAGCTGATGGCCGCCGAGCTGACGGCCATGGGCCGTGACGGCGTCGCCGAGGACGAGATGCGCCGCGCCCTCGGCCAGATCACGGGCTCGCTCGCGCTCGGCCTCGAGGACACGTCCTCGCGGATGGGACGCCTCGGCACCGCCGAGCTCGTCCACGGCCGCTACACGGACGTCGACGAGGCGGTGTCCCGCTTCGCCGCCGTGCGCGCGGGCGACGTGCAGGACCTCGCCGCGCGTCTCGCCTCGTCCTTCACCACTCGCGTCGACGTCGGCCCCGCCGAGGGCGCCTGAGATCCCGCTGTCGTCCAGGAGGAAGACACCATGACCACTCCCCTCTCCGTCGCCGTCCTCGGGGCCGCGGGCCGCATGGGCGCGGCCGCCGTACGCGCCGTCGAGGAGGCGCCCGACCTCGAGCTGGTCGCCGCCATCGGTCGCGGTGACGACCGCGAGCAGGCCGTGCGGGCCGGCGCCCGGGTCGTCGTCGACCTCACCGTCCCCGACGCCACGCGCGACAACGTGCAATGGGCGATCGAGCGCGGGCTGCACGCCGTGGTCGGGGTCACCGGCTGGGACGACGACGCCCTCGCCCGGGTCCGCGACGCCCTCGCCGAGCGACCGGGCCTCGGGGTGCTGATCGCCCCCAACTTCGCGATCGGCGCCGTGCTGGCGATGCGGTTCGCGCAGGTCGCGGCCCGCTACTACGAGAGCGCCGAGATCATCGAGATGCACCACCCCGACAAGCTCGACGCTCCCTCGGGGACCGCTCGCCACACGGCGGCCGCGATCGCGAGCGGGCGTGCGAGCGCGGGGCTCGGCCCCGTGCCCGACCGCACCCGCAGCGATCCCGACGGCGCCCGCGGGGCCGTGGTCGACGGGATCCACGTCCACGCCGTCCGTCTGCGCGGCCTCGTCGCCCACGAGGAGATCCTGTTCGGCGGCGTGGGCGAGGAGCTCACGATCCGCCACGACTCCTTCGACCGCGTGAGCTTCATGCCCGGGGTCCTGCTCGGCATCCGCGAGATCGCCTCCCACCCCGGCCTGACAGTCGGCCTCGACGGGTACATGGAGCTCGACTGACATGCGCGAGCGCCTCATGGCCGTCGTCATGGTGGTCCTCACCGCGATCTACGCGTGGGGGCTCGGCTGGATCGCGGTGGGCTTCGCCCGCGCGGGCGGCGTGGTGGGCTGGGGCCTCGCCCTCGGGGTCGCGATCCTGCTCGCGCTCACGGTGTGGGTCACGTGGCGCGAGGTGCTGTTCGGGATGGCGTCCGCGCGCCTGTCCCGGGCCTACGCCCCCACGGAGGACGGCACCGGTGACGAGCAGCTCGCGCCGCGTCAGGAGTTCGAGCGCGCGCGCGAGCGCCTCGAGGACGGCGCCGCGGACGACTGGCGTGCCTGGTATCGGGTGGGCCTGGCCTACGACGCCCTGCGCGACCGCCGACATGCGCGCGCGTCCATCCGCCGGGCCATCGACCTCGAGCGCGCCACCCGCTGAGCACGTCCGTGTTCCTCGCGGCTCAGGGCAGGCCGAGCAGGCGCAGCCCGGCCGTGACGGCGGCCCCGGCGATCACGACCACGAGGAACGGCGCCCGGCGCCACAGCAGGAGCCCGGCGACGACGAGGCCCGCGACGCGGGAGTCGAGCATGAGCTGGGTCCCGCTCGTCACCGTCTGGGTGGCCACGAGCGCGCCGAGCAGGGCCACCGGCAGCAGCGTCGTCACGCGGGCGATCACCGGACGGTCCAGGACGCTCGGAGGCACCTGGTAGCCGAGCCACTTCTGGGCGAAGCTCGCGAGAGCCGCGACGATCACGGCGATCCACAGCAGGCTCATGGGCGCCTCCTGGCCGGCAGCGCGCCGACCACGACCGCGACGAGCGCGGCCGCCACGACCGGCAGCCCGGCCGGGAGCACCGGAGTGGTCAGGGCGGCGACGAAGGCCGCGGCGACCGCGATGGCAACCGTGTCGAGCAAGCGCAGTCGCGGCCACAGCAGGGCCAGGAACGCGGCGGCGGCCGCGCCGTCGAGCCCCCAGGCCCCGGGATCCGCCACGAACTGCCCGGCGAGCGCACCGATGAGCGAGAACAGGTTCCAGAACACCCACACCCAGACGCCTGCCGCCCAGAAGCCGGCGCGCGTGGCCTCGCGCGTGGAACCCGACAGGGCGGTCGCCGTCGACTCGTCGATGGTCAGCAGCGAGCGGGCCGCCCCTCGCCAGCCGCCGCGCGGCAGCTCGCGCGCGAGCATCAGCCCGTACAGGGAGTTGCGGATGCCGAGCAGCACGGAGGCGAGCGTGGCGCCCACCGCGGAGCCGCCTCCCGAGACGACCCCGATGAAGGCGAACTGGCTGCCGCCGGAGAACAGCACGGCCGAGAGCACGATCGCCTGCCACACGTCGAGGCCCGACGAGGTGGCGAGCGCTCCGAAGGACAGGCCGTAGAGGCCCGTCGCCAGACCCACCGAGAACCCGCGGCGTCGGATCGCGGCGACCTCGGCGCTCGGCACGGGTGCGACGGGGGACGGGGCGGCGGTCGACATGACGGTCACCACCCTACGGAGGAGACGACCCCGCCGCCGATGACGCCCGGATCACGGGCCCGGGTCGGCGACCTGCGGCGGTGGATGTGAGAGCGTGAGGGCATGACCGAGACCTCCCCGCCCGACCCCGAGATGGTGCTGCCGATGGAGGTCGAGGCCCTCCTGCTCGACATGGACGGGACGCTCATCGACTCGGCCCCTGCCGTCATGCGTTCCTGGAACCGCCTGTTCCGCGAGCTGGGCTCCTCGCGCACCTTCACGCCGGCCCTGCACGGCATGCCCGCCGCCCAGGTGCTGCGCGAGGCCTTCCCCGGTCTCGACGAGGAGGCGGTCGCGCAGGCCCACGCGCGCATCGAGGACATGGAGCTCGCCGACGTCGAGGGCATCGTCGTGCTCCCGGGCACCGAGCGCGTGCTCGACGAGCTCGGACGCGCCACCGAGGCGCTCGGGCGCCCCGCCTGGACGATCGTGACGTCATGCACCCGGCGGCTGTTCGAGGCCCGCTGGGCGGTCACCGGCCTCCCGGCGCCCGACACGATCGTCACGGCCGACCAGGTCGCGATGGGAAAGCCCGATCCCGAGCCCTACCGTCTGGGCGCCGAGCGACTCGGCGTCGACCCCTCCCGGACGCTCGTGATCGAGGATGCCGTGGGTGGCCTGCGCTCGGGCCGGGACGCGGGCGCGCGCACCCTCGCCGTCACCACCACGACGGCGGCCGGCGACCTGCGGCCGCTCGCCGAGGCGCTCGTCACGTCCCTCGACGACCTCGAGGTGCGCGCGCGCGACGGGTACCTGGTCGTGGACCGTCGCGGGCGCTGATCCGCGCCGTGCTCGACTAGGCTGGGTCACCATGAGCGACATCGTCTTCCGGTCCGACATGACCGTCGAGCTCGTCCGCGGCGCCGCCCAGGACAGCGACGTGATCTTCGCCGCCCGGGTCTCGACCCAGGGAGAGAAGTCGCTCGCGGCGGCGAACACCGACGCGACCGCCCGGGACCAGGGCCTGATCCGCTACCTCATGCGCGATCGCCACGGCAGCCCCTTCGAGCACAACTCGTTCACCTTCTTCGTCGAGGCCCCGATCTTCGTGTTCCGCGAGTTCATGCGCCACCGCATGGCCAGCTACAACGAGGAGTCGGGCCGCTATCGCGAGTTGCGCCCCGTCTTCTACGTCCCCGCCCGTGAGCGCCGCCTCGTACAGGTCGGCAAGCCCGGGGCGTACGAGTTCCAGGCGGGCACCGACGAGCAGCACGCCCTCGTCGACGCCGAGGTCCGCGCGCGCTCGGAGGAGGCCTACGCCTCCTACCGGCGGATGCTCGAGGCCGGGGTCGCCCGCGAGGTCGCCCGCACGGTGCTGCCGCTGAACCTGTTCTCCTCGATGTACGTGACCATGAATGCGCGCTCTCTCATGAACTTCCTGTCGCTGCGCACCCGGCGCGACGGCGCGGCGTTCCCCTCCTTCCCGCAGCGGGAGATCGAGATGGTCGCCGAACGGATCGAGCAGCACTTCGCCCAAGCCATGCCGATGACGTATGCCGCCTTCGACGAGGGCGGCCGCATCGCGCCCTGAGCGAGCGCGTCGCCCCGCACCGAACCCAGGAGAAGACCCATGAGCAGCAGCGACACCGCCCCGACGCGTCCCTTCGGCGCCAACGGGGTGGCCATGGTCACGCCGTTCACCGCCGACACCGGGGCCCTCGACCTCGAGGCCGCCCAGGCACTCGCGGTCCACCTCGTCGACCGGGGCGTGGACCTGCTCGTGCTGGGCGGCACGACGGGGGAGTCGCCCACGACCGACGATGACGAGAAGTGCGCGCTCGTGCGGGCCGTGCGCGAGGCGGTCGGCTCCTCGGCCACCATCCTCGCGGGCGTGGGCAGCAACGACACCCGGCACAGCGTGGCCCTCGCGCGGCGCAGCGCCGAGCTCGAGATCGACGGCCTGCTCGTGGTGACCCCGTACTACTCCAAGCCCTCGCAGGAGGGCATCGTCGTGCACACCGAGGCGGTCGCCGACGCGACCGACCTGCCCGTCATGCTGTACGACATCCCCGGTCGCTCCGGCGTCCCGCTCGCGGGGGACACCATCCGCCGTCTCGCCGCGCACCCGCGGATCGTCGCCCTCAAGGACGCCAAGGGCGACCTGCAGCAGTCCACGCTCCTGATGGCCACCACGGACCTCGCCTACTACAGCGGCGAGGACGCCCTGAACCTGCCGTGGCTCGCGATCGGCGGCGCCGGAATCGTGTCGGTCGTGGGCCAGGTCGTGCCCGCCCTCGAGGCCGAGCTGATCGCCGCGGTCGACGCGGACGACCTGCCCCGCGCCCGCACTGTCCACGCCCGCCTCGCGCCCCTCGTCGAGGTGATCATGGGCCGCCTGCCGGGCGTCGTCGCCGCCAAGACGGCCCTGCACCTGCAGGGCGTCCTCCCGCATGCCGCCGTCCGCGGCCCTCTCGTCCCCGCCACCGCCGCCGAGACCGCGGCGCTCGCCGAGGTGCTCGAGACCGCCGAGGGCATCACCCCTGTCAGCCCCACCTCCCGGAGGACCCTGTGAGCATCGCGTTCACCTCGCACCCCAACCAGCCGCCCCGCCTCAAGAACGGCACCCTGCGGATCATCCCCCTCGGCGGCCTCGGCGACGTCGGCCGCAACATGACGGTCTTCGACATCGACGGCAAGATCCTCGTCGTCGACTGCGGCGTCCTGTTCCCCGAGGAGTCCCAGCCCGGCGTCGACCTGATCCTGCCCGACTTCGACTACCTGCAGGACCGGCTCGACGACATCGTCGGCATCGTCCTGACCCACGGTCACGAGGACCACATCGGCGCGGTCCCCTACCTCCTGCGCCTCAAGTCCGACATCCCGCTCCTGGGCAGCCAGCTGACCCTCGCGTTCATCGAGGCCAAGCTCAAGGAGCACCGGATCAAGCCCTACACCCTCGCGGTCCGGGAGGGTCAGACCGAGCGACTCGGGCCGTTCGAGCTCGAGTTCGTCGCGGTCAACCACTCGATCCCCGATGCCCTGGCCGTCGCGATCACGACGAGCGCCGGCACCGTCCTGCACACGGGCGACTTCAAGATGGACCAGCTGCCGTTGGACGGCCGCATCACCGATCTGCGCGCCTTCGCGCGGCTCGGTGAGAAGGGCGTCGACCTGTTCATGGTCGACTCCACGAACGCGGAGGTCCCCGGCTTCGTGCGCTCGGAGCGGGAGATCGGGCCGAGCCTGGACACCGTGTTCGACCGCGCCCGCGGCAAGATCGTGGTGGCCTCGTTCTCGAGCCACGTCCACCGGGTCCAGCAGGTCCTCGACGCCGCCGCCCAACATCATCGCAAGGTCGCGTTCGTGGGCCGCTCGATGATCCGCAACATGAAGATCGCCCAGGAGATGGGTTACCTCACGGTCCCGCGGGACACGCTCGTCGACGTCAAGAAGATCAACGACATGCCCGACGACCGCATCGTGCTCATGTGCACGGGAAGCCAGGGCGAGCCGATGGCGGCGCTGGGCCGGATCGCCAATCGCGACCACCAGATCTCGGTGGGGGAGGGCGATGTCGTGATCCTCGCGAGCTCGCTCATCCCGGGCAACGAGAACTCGGTCTTCCGCATCGTCAACTCGCTCATGGCGCTCGGCGCCGAGGTGGTCCACCAGGGCAACGCCCGGGTCCACGTCTCGGGCCACTCCTGCGCGGGCGAACTGCTGTACTGCTACAACATCGTGCGCCCGGCCAACGTGATGCCCGTCCACGGCGAGGTGCGCCACCTGATCGCCAACGGTCGCATCGCCGAGACCTCGGGGGTGGCCACCGAGAACATCGTGCTCGCGCGCGACGGCTCGGTGGTCGATCTGCGCGACGGCGTCGCCCGCGTGGTCGGCGAGATCCCCAACGGCTACGTGTACGTCGACGGTTCGAGCGTGGGCGAGGTCTCGGAGGCCGACCTCAAGGACCGTCGCATCCTCTCGGACGAGGGCTTCATCTCGGTCTTCGCGGTGGTCAACTCCGAGACCGGGGCGCTGCTCGCGGGACCGGAGATCCACGCCCGCGGCGTGGCCGAGGACGAGAAGGTGTTCGAGAAGATCAAGCCGGAGATCGTCAAGGCGCTCGAGAAGGCGGTCGCGGACTCGCCCACCAAGCGCGACCCGTATCAGCTGCAGCAGGTGATGCGTCGCGTGGTCGGCCGCTACGTCTCGCGCCTGCGCCGCCGCCCGATGATCATCCCCGTCGTCGTCGAAGCGTGAGGCCGGAGTCGTCGGCGAGGGACGAGTCGGCGGCGGAGGTCGAGCGCGAGGAGACGGCGGCTTGAACGTGGTCGTCGTCGAAGCGTGAGGCCGGAGTCGTCGGCGAGGGACGAGTCGGCGGCGGAGGTGACCTGAGCCGCCGCCCCTCGGGCCCCGGCGGGGCGGCACGGTACATTGAGGTCCATGGCGACACGTACGTCTTCCCCCGCACGTGCGTCGAAAGGCTCGTCCCGCACCTCGTCCGCGTCCTCACGCGGGACTCGAGGCGGTGGCGCGAACGATCCGTCGACGCTCCCCCTCCCGGTGCGCGCTGTGCGCGCCGGATATCTCGGCGTGGCCCGGACCGTGGGCGGTGTGGTCCGCGGCATCGGCGTGGCTCGCTGGGAGGTCACGCACGATCAGCGTCGCGACGGCTATGCGCTGTTCCTGCTGCTGCTCGCCGCGCTCGTCGCGATCCGCGAGTGGTGGCAGGTGCCCGGCGCGTTCTTCGGGGCCGTGCACACCGTCACGGCGGGGACCTTCGGGATCATCTCGGTCGTGCTGCCGCTCCTGCTCGCCGGCTGGTCGCTGCGCATGTTCCGCCGTCCGGACCTGGTGCGCGCGAACTCGCGCATCGCGCTGGGCATGGCGATCCTGCTCGCGGCGCTCGCGGCGATAGCCTCGATCGCCGCCCGGATGCCGGCCCCGGCCGACGGCATCTCGGCGCTCGCCCATGGCGGCGGTGTGCTCGGCTACCTCGCGGCCGCTCCGGTGGCGTCGCTCGTGCCGCCCGTCGCCGTCGTCGTGCTCTACGCGGTCGTCGCGTTCTTCGGCGTGCTCGTCCTGACGGCCACTCCCGTCGAGTCGCTCCCGAGCCGCCTGCGCGGTGCCTATCAGATGCTCGTCGGCCACAGCGAGGACGAGGACGCCGAGCGCGAGGCCTTCGGGCTGCGTCCGCGCCGCGCCCCGGCCGGTGCCGCCGAGGCGCCGGAGCCGGCCGCGCGCACGCGTCGCCCCCCGCGCCGGAAGGCGACGGACGAGGCCGAGCAGGCCGAGCGCGACCACGACGGCTTCGGCTACGCGGGCGACGAGGCCTTCGCGCGCGGCGTCGACGCGGCCGAGGAGGCGGCCCCCAAGCGCCGCCGCTCCCGGTCCCGCCGACCCGTCGAGCCCGAGGTGAGGGAGGCGAGCGAGGACGAGACCGAGGTCTACGACGTCATCTCCGAGGAGAACCGGCGGGCGAAGCCCTTCCCGGCTGCGACCACGCCGATGCCGGCGGGGGCCACGCGCGCCGAGGAGGCCCCGGCCCGTCCGCCCGTTGCGGCCCCCACGCCGGACCTCGTGCCGCCGCCCCTGGGCGATCTGCCCCGGGCGGGCGAGCAGCTCGAGCTCGCGGGCGACATCGTCTACACCCTCCCGGACTCCGATTTCCTGATCGAGGGGCCGCCCCACAAGACCCGCAGCGAGGCGAACGACCGCGTCGTCGAGGCGCTCGGCGAGGTGTTCGAGCAGTTCGGGATCAACGCCGAGGTCACGGGCTTCTCGCGCGGACCGACCGTGACCCGCTACGAGGTCGAGCTGGGCCTGGGCACCAAGGTCGAGAAGGTCACGGCGCTCAGCAAGAACATCGCGTACG
>DAMDHZ010000051.1:11052-22081 GCA_032101665.1 Brachybacterium sp.
CGCGAGCGCCGACGTGCGCATCCTGTCGCCGATCCCCGGCAAGAAGGCCATCGGCATCGAGATCCCCAACACCGACCGCGAGACCGTGGCCCTGGGCGACGTGCTGCGCAGCCCCATCGCGACCCGCAACGAGCATCCGATGGTGATGGGCGTGGGCAAGGACGTCGAGGGCGGCTACGTGACCGCGAACCTGGCCAAGATGCCGCACCTGCTCGTCGCGGGCGCCACGGGCGCCGGCAAGTCGAGCTTCGTGAACTCGATGATCACGTCGATCCTGATGCGCGCCACCCCCGAGGAGGTCCGCATGGTCCTCGTCGACCCCAAGCGCGTCGAGCTCACGATCTACGAGGGCATCCCGCACCTGATCACGCCCATCATCACCAGCCCCAAGAAGGCCGCCGAGGCCCTCGAATGGGTCGTCAAGGAGATGGACGCGCGCTACGACGACCTCGCGACCTTCGGCTTCAAGCACATCGACGACTTCAACAAGGCGGTGCGGGCCGGTGAGGTCACCCCGCCGCCCGGGAGCGAGCGGCGCCTCGCGCCCTACCCGTATCTGCTGGTCGTGGTCGACGAGCTCGCCGACCTGATGATGGTCGCCCCGCGCGACGTCGAGGCCTCGATCCAGCGCATCACACAGTTGGCCCGCGCCGCCGGCATCCACCTCGTGCTGGCCACGCAGCGCCCGAGCGTCGACGTCGTCACGGGCATCATCAAGGCCAACGTGCCGAGCCGGCTCGCGTTCGCGACGTCCTCGCTCCAGGACTCGCGCGTCATCCTCGACACCCCGGGCGCCGAGAAGCTCATCGGCCAGGGCGATGCCCTGTTCCACCCGATGGGCCACGCCAAGGCGATGCGCGTGCAGGGGGCTTGGGTCAACGAATCCGAGATCCACAAGGTCGTCGACCACGTCAAGCAGCAGATGAAGCCCAACTACCGCGAGGACGTCACGGTCACCGCGGCCAAGAAGCAGATCGACGACGACATCGGCGACGACCTCGACGTGCTCGTGCGGGCCGCCGAGCTCGTGGTCACCACCCAGTTCGGGTCGACCTCGATGCTGCAGCGCAAGCTGCGCGTCGGCTTCGCCAAGGCCGGCCGCCTGATGGATCTGCTCGAGTCCCGCGAGATCGTCGGCCCCTCCGAGGGCTCGAAGGCGCGCGACGTGCTCGTCCACCCCGACGACCTCGCGGGGGCGCTCGCCCGCATCACGGGCGAGGCCGAGCCCCCGAGCGCGGCTCCCGACCCCGCGGACGGTGGGCCCGCGGACGACGGTGCCGGAGCCGCTGCCGCCGACCGCTACGGCAGCGATGTCCTGGAGGACCGGGACGGCGCGGTCGCGACCGAGTACGACGACGGTGACGAGGTGTCCGACGAGGACGCCTGGCAGCTCACGGGCCGATGAGCGCGCCCACGACACGAGGAGAGACGATGACAGCCCCCGCATCCCACCCGGACACGGCACCCGTGCCCCTGTGGAACATCGCCAACATCCTGACGATCGCCCGGTGCGTCATGGTGCCGGTGTTCATCGTGGTCGCGGCGCTCTACGAGCACTCGGTGCCCGGGCGCTTCGTGGTCGCGGCGATCTTCGTGGTCGCGATGTTCACGGACTACCTCGACGGGCACCTGGCCCGCAGCCGGAACCTCATCACGGACTTCGGCAAGATCGTCGATCCCATCGCCGACAAGGGCATCACGGGCGCTGCGTTCATCATGCTGTCCGTGTGGGACTACGTCCCGTGGTGGATGACGATCCTGATCCTGCTGCGCGAGTTCGGCATCACGCTCATGCGGTTCACGATCCTCAAGTACGGGGCCCTGCCCGCGAACCTCGCCGGCAAGACCAAGACGATGATGCAGTCGATCGCGATCACGTACTGCCTGCTGCCGCTCGAGCTGTGGTGGGCGCCCGCCGCCTGGATCGGGCTCGCGCTCGTCACGATCGCCTTCGTGCTGACGATCTGGTCGGGCCTGGTGAACCTGCGCGACGGCCTCCGTCTGCGCCGGGAGGCGCTCGGTTCGGGGGAGGGGCGATGACCTGGGCCGTGCAGACCTTCGCCCAGGACGGCATCGACCCGCGGGCGGCCCGCATCATCGCCCACGCGACCGAGAGCGGCCGCAGCCTCGCGACGGCGGAGTCCCTCACCGGGGGCTCCCTCGTCTCCGTGCTCGTGGACGCCCCCGGAGCGAGCCAGTGCGTGGTCGGCGGCGCCGTGTGCTACTCCTACGACGCCAAGACCAAGCTGCTCGGCGTCGACGCCGACCTGCTCGTCGCCGACGGAGCGGTCACGGCCGAGGTGGCGGCGGCCATGGCCCGAGGTGCGCTGCGCGCCTACGACGCGGACATGGCGGTCTCGACCACGGGCGTCGCCGGGCCCGGCCCCGACGACCGCGGAGTCCCCCAGGGCACCGTCTACGTCGCCCTGGCCGACGCCGCTCGCGACACGGTCGACGTGCGTGAGCTGCATCTCCTCGGTGATCGGGCCGAGGTGCGTCGGCAGACGGTCGACGCCGGCCTGGCCCTGTTCGACGAGGCGCTCGCGCAGGTCAGGGGTGGCGGCAGGGTCTGATCCCGTCCTCGGTCGGCGTCCCCGGCGCGCGCCGCCCGGGCTCGCCGGGCGGACCGGAGGAAGCCTTCAGGCGGGGCCTCGTAGGATCGGGAACACCGACGGGACCCCGTGCGTTGCACTGTTCGTGATGAGCACTTCCAGCAACACCCCGCACACCAGCGCACGTCGTCCCGACCGTCCGATGGGTCGCACGCCCGTCGTGCGACCGGCGGGCACGCTGCGCCAGGGGCGTCCGGGACTCCTCCCGGCGGTCCCCCCGCAGTCCCCGAAGGCCGCATCCGCACAGCCACCGGCGCCCCAGGCGCCCACGACCGCGAAGGGAGGCCGCACGATGGTCGTCTTCCGTCAGGAGCTCGGCGACGTCCTGCGGGACGCACGCCGCAACCAGGGCCGCACCCTCCGCCAGGTGTCCTCCGACGCCCGGGTCTCCCTCGGCTACCTGAGCGAGATCGAGCGCGGTCAGAAGGAGGCCTCGTCGGAACTCCTCGCCTCGGTCACCGAGGCGCTTGGGCTCCCGCTGTCCTTCGTCCTGCGCGAGGTCTCCGACCGGATCGCGGCGGCCGAGGGTGTGAGCGTGCCCGACACGGTCCCCGTCGAGCTCACCGAGGACGACGCCCCGCGGACGCTCGTGGGCGCGCACTGAGCCGTGCGCCGCAGCGAGTTCTCGGCCCTGTCCGCCCACGTGTTCGGACCGGCGCTCGCCGCGACCTACACGCGTGAGCTGATCCTCCCGGTCCTCGACGGCCGCACCGCCGAGACGGCGCTCGCCGAGGGCGAGGACGTCCGCCGGGTGTGGAACGCCCTGTGCGACGCGATGGAGGTCCCCGACGCCCGGCGCTGGGAGATCCCTCCCGACCAGCGCCGGCGCTGAGCGCCGCGCCCACGAGCGCGAACCCTCGCGCCGGGCGCGACGTCTCCCGTGCGACACGCGGCGATCCGGTGTCACCAGGGAACGCGACATTCGAACATCTGTTCGGGTACAGTGGTCGCTGTCGGTCGGAGGAACCACTTCCGGTGCCCCAGGGGCCCCGCACGGAACCCTCCACATCAGCCACTCGTCCCCACGCATGCGGTCCGTCGGTCCGTTTGTCGGACCCCCCGCCTAGCGTGACATCACGGTCATCGCACGCCGGACGCCCCGGCCCCGTGGAAGGAATGAAGACATGCCCGCATCGAAGTCCGCACCGACGGCCGGCAAGCCTGCCGCCGCTGCGAGCAAGGACCGCGCGTCCTCCCTCGACAACGCCCTCGCCCAGATCGACCGCCAGTTCGGCAAGGGCTCGATCATGCGCCTGGGCGACGACTCCCGGCCGCCGGTCGAGGTCATCCCCACCGGCTCCGTCGCCCTCGACGTCGCCCTCGGCATCGGCGGCCTGCCCCGCGGTCGCATCGTCGAGATCTACGGCCCCGAGTCCTCCGGCAAGACCACCGTCGCCCTGCACGCCGTCGCGAGCGCCCAGCGCAACGGCGGGATCGCCGCGTTCATCGACGCCGAGCACGCCCTGGACCCGGAGTACGCCAAGAAGCTCGGCGTGGACACCGACGCCCTGCTGGTCTCCCAGCCCGACACGGGTGAGCAGGCCCTCGAGATCGCCGACATGCTCGTGCGCTCGGGCGCCCTCGACGTGATCGTGATCGACTCGGTCGCCGCTCTCGTGCCCAAGGCCGAGATCGAGGGCGAGATGGGCGACTCCCATGTGGGTCTCCAGGCCCGCCTCATGTCCCAGGCGCTGCGCAAGCTCACGGGCGCCCTGTCCTCGACCGGCACCACCGCGATCTTCATCAACCAGCTGCGCGAGAAGATCGGCGTGTTCTTCGGCAGCCCCGAGACCACGACCGGCGGCAAGGCGCTGAAGTTCTACGCCTCGGTGCGCATGGACATCCGTCGCATCGAGACCCTGAAGTCCGGCCAGGACTCCGTGGGCAACCGCACACGCGTCAAGGTGGTCAAGAACAAGATGGCCCCGCCCTTCAAGCAGGCCGAGTTCGACATCCTCTACGGCGAGGGCATCTCCCGTGAGGGCGGCCTCATCGACCTGGGCGTCGAGCACGGCATCGTCCGCAAGTCCGGCGCGTGGTTCACCTACGAGGGCGACCAGCTGGGCCAGGGCAAGGAGAACGCCCGCCAGTTCCTCAAGGACAACCCGGATCTCGCGGTCGACATCGAGCACAAGATCCTGCGCACCCTCGGTGTCGGCGCCTACGCCCAGGAGCAGGCCGCTGCCGAGGACGGGGCCGACGCCCTCGGCGAGGACGAGTTCCTCGACGAGGACGTCCCGGCGACCATCTGACGGCCCGCGTCCTCGCGCAGCGATGAGCTCGCCGCACGATGACGGCCCGGCCCGGAGCGATCCGCGCCGGGCCGTCGTCGACGCCCTGGAGCGCCGCAGTGCAGCGCTCGCCGCCGACGGCCCCCGCACCGTGACCGAGCAGGAGGCCGCGTTCGACCGCGCCGTCGTGCACGAGTGCCGCTACCTGCTGCGCCTGCTCTCCTCACGACGGCGCTCCGAGCACGAGCTGCGGGTGCGTCTGCGTGAGCGGGAGGTGCCGCGCGACGTGACGGCCGAGACGATCGCTCGCACCGCCCGCGCCGGGCTGATCGACGACGCGGCCTTCGCCCGTGACTGGGTCGCCCAGCGCCGGGAGCTGCGCGGCCTGTCCGACGAGGCCCTGCGGCGCGAGCTCGAGGCCCGCGGCGTGGCCGGCGATCTGATCGCGACCGCCCTCGCGCTCGGCGAGACCGACGAGGAGGACCGCGCCCGTGCCCTCGTGCGCGCCCGCCTCGCGCGCGACGAGCGAGCCCTGCACGAGGACCCCGACGGCGCGGTGCGCGGGAAGGTCGCCCGGCGCCTGGACGCCCTGCTGCGCCGCAAGGGCTATGACGGTGCCCTCGCCGTGCGCGTGATCTCGACCGAACTGCGCGCCGTCACCGGCCGCTGACCGCGGCGCCCCCGCGGACCGCCGTACCCTGGAGCCACTATGTCGATCACCGTGCCCGCCCCGCACAGCCCCGTCCCCGCCGCCCTGCACGCCTCGGCCCCCGCCGCAGCGCCCCGCGGCACCTACCAGGTGCGCACCTTCGGGTGCCAGATGAACGTCCACGACTCCGAGCGCCTCACGGGCCTGCTCGAGGGCGCCGGATACGTGCCCGCTGCGGCCGGCTCCGACGCCGCCCGCGGCGAGGTCGACGTGGTCGTGTTCAACACGTGCGCCGTGCGCGAGAACGCCGACAACAAGCTCTACGGCAACCTCGGCGCCCTGCGGCCCGCCAAGCGCGCCAACCCGGACATGCAGATCGCCGTGGGCGGCTGCCTGGCCCAGAAGGACCGCTCGGGCATCGTCGAGCGGGCCCCGTGGGTCGACGTCGTCTTCGGCACCCACAACATCGGCTCCCTGCCCGTGCTGCTCGAGCGGTCGCGCCACAATCGCGAGGCCCAGGTCGAGATCCTCGAGTCCCTCGAGGTCTTCCCCTCGACCCTGCCCACCCGTCGCGAGAGCGTGTACGCCGCGTGGGTCTCGATCTCCGTGGGCTGCAACAACACGTGCACCTTCTGCATCGTCCCGTCGCTGCGCGGCAAGGAGAAGGACCGCCGCCCGGGCGACGTCCTCGCCGAGGTCCGCGACGTCGTGGACGCCGGCGCCATCGAGGTGACCCTGCTGGGCCAGAACGTCAACTCCTACGGCGTCGAGTTCGGCGACCGCGCCGCCTTCGCGAAGCTGCTGCGCGCGTGCGGCGAGGTCGAGGGCCTCGAGCGGGTCCGCTTCACCTCGCCCCACCCGGCGATGTTCACCGACGACGTGATCGACGCGATGGCCGAGACCGCTGCCGTCATGCCGCAACTGCACATGCCGCTGCAATCCGGCTCGGACCGGATGCTCAAGGCGATGCGACGCTCCTACCGCTCCACCAAGTTCCTCGGCATCCTCGACCGGGTGCGCGACCGCATCCCCGAGGCGGCCATCACGACCGACATCATCGTCGGCTTCCCGGGCGAGACCGAGGAGGACTTCCGGGCGACCCTCGATGTCGTCGAGGCCTCGCGCTTCGCGAGCGCGTTCACGTTCCAGTACTCGGTCCGTCCCGGTACTCCCGCGGCGACGATGGCCGACCAGATCCCCAAGGCCGTCGTCCAGGAGCGCTACGAACGGCTCGCGGCACTCCAGGACCGCATCGCCGCCGAGGAGAACCGCCGGCTCGAGGGCAGCGTCGTCGAGGTCCTCATCGCCGAGGGGGAGGGGGAGCGCGACCGCGAGACCCACCGTGTGTCCGGACGGGCCCGCGACAACCGCCTCGTGCACCTCGCCCTGCCCGAGGACCTCGCCGCCTCCGAGCGGCCCCGCCCGGGTGACATCGTGACCGCGACGGTCACGCGCGGCGCCCCTCACTACCTGATCGCCGACAGCGCGCTGGGCACGACGGCCACGTCGCGTGATCCGCGCGCCTTCGCGGTGCGCCGCACCCGCAGCGGCGAGGAGTGGGAGCGCCGACAGACCGAGCCCGCCGACGCGTGCGGCACGGGCGGCTGCGGGACCTCGTCACCGGCTCCGAGCGGGCCGGTCGTCCTCGGCCTCCCGAGCCTGCGCGCCCGCTGAGCGGCACGGCCGGGCGGCGTCGGCTGCCTCGCCCGGCCCGCTCCGCCCGCGCACCTCGGCGTCCGCGGCCCGGGACGTCAGTCGTCGAGCTCGTCGACGCTCGAGCCGAGGCGCTCCTCGAGATCGTGGAAGAACGAGATGATCGTCGTGAGGCCGCACTCGATCGAGCGGTCGATCTGCTCGTCCTTGGCACCCGTGCCGAAGTCGATCGCGACCTCGCCGTACATGCCCAGCACGGTCTCGGCCTCGCGGCGCACGTAGACCTTGGGCCAGATCCGGTTCATGTTCCACTCGTTGCAGAGCTTGACCATCTCGACCTTGCGCGCCACGTCGACCGAGTGGTTCCAACGCGCCCGCGTCTGCAGGATGGTCTGGTGCTCGCCCGCGAGCAGGAACAGGAACGGGTAGGAGTCGAAGCGCGCCCGCAGGATGTCGGGGTGCTCGTCGTCCTCGATGAACGCATACCCATGACGCTCGAGGCTCGCCTCGACGCGCTGCAGGGACAGCGCCTCGAGAGAGGTGCCGTCGTCGGGGAGTCGATAGTCGGTCGGGGAGGTCACCTGGGCTCCTTCGAAGGGACACGGGAACGGGGCGCACGGGCGCCGCGACCGCCCACAGTACCCTCGCCGCTGCCACCGCGCCCGGACTCCGCTCGGGTGACCACGGCGGCCGAGGCGACGGCCGCTGTGGCCCCTCGCTAGATTGGGGGACATGCCCCGCCCGAGAGTGATCGCCGTCGTCGGCGCGACCGCGACGGGCAAGTCCGATCTCGCCGTCGACCTGGCGCTCGCCCTCGACGGGGAGGTGATCAACGCCGACGCGATGCAGCTCTACCGCGGCATGGACATCGGCACCGCCAAGGTCACCCCTGCCGAGCGCCGCGGCGTGCCCCACCACCTGCTCGACGTGCTCGACGTGACCGAGGAGGCGAGCGTCTCGCGCTACCAGCGGGAGGGCCGGGCGGCGATCACCGCGATCCGGGAGCGGGGACACATCCCCGTCGTGGTCGGAGGGTCGGGCCTGTACATCCGGGCCCTGCTCGACGAGATCGAGTTCCCGCCCACCGACGCCGATGTACGGGCGCGACTCGAGGAGCGCGCTCGCGAGATCGGGCCCGTCGCCCTCCACCGCGAGCTCGCCACGAGCGACCCGGAGGCCGCGGCCCTCATCGGCCACCAGGACACCCGCCGGATCGTGCGGGCCCTCGAGGTCGGTCAGCTCACCGGGCGCAGCTTCCGCGCCTTCCTGCCGCGGCCCGTCCACCACGAGGCCGGGATCCTCCAGCTCGGGCTCCGGCGTGAGCGCACGGCACTGCGCGAGCGCATCGCCCGCCGGGTCGACACGATGGTCGCGCGTGGCCTGCTCGCCGAGACGGCGCGCTTGCGCGAGCGCGGCCTCGACCGCGGCGCCACCGCCCGCCGGGCGATCGGATACGAGCAGGCGCTCGCCGTGCTCGACTCCGCGATGACGTGCGAGCAGGCCGTCGAGGCGACCGTGGCCGGCACCCGCCGCCTCGTCCGCAAGCAGGACACCTGGTTCCGCCGCGACCGCCGTGTGCACTGGCTCGACGCCGACGAGGCCACGGGCCCCGTCGAACTGCGCGACCGGGCCCTCGACGTGGTCGCCCGGGGCGGCCCGGACGCGGCGGACCCGTTAGTCTCGCCCCCATGACCACCGCCCCGCTCCGCTTCGTCAAGGGTCACGGCGCCCGCAACGACTTCGTGCTGCTGCTGGATCCCGACGGCCGGACCGAGCTCACGGCCGAGCGCGCCGCGCGCCTGGCCGAGCGCACGGCGGGGCTCGGCGCCGACGGCGTGATCCGGGTGGTGCGGACGGCCGCCGCCGGCATCGACGCGCCGGCCGAGGCGCCCGAGTGGTTCATGGACTACCGCAACGCCGACGGCTCGATCGCCGAGATGTGCGGCAACGGGACGCGCGTCTTCGCGGCGTGCCTCGACCGTGAGGGGCTCGTGGACGGCGACACGTTCTCGATCTGGACCCGCGCCGGCGAGCGACGCATCGAGATCCTCGAGCGGCCGGCGCACGGCTCGCGGTGGCAGGTCCGCACGGGCATGGGGCGCTCGACGGTCCCCGGCACCCGGCGCACCGTGCACGTCGCGGGGCGCGCCCTCGAGGCCCTCGACGTCGACATGGGCAATCCCCACGCGGTCGCCGTGCTGCCCGCGGATCTGCCGCTCGAGGACGTCGACCTCACGGTCGCACCGCCGCTCGACCCGCCCGCCCCGCACGGGGCCAACGTCGAGCTCGTGGTGCCGCGCGGGGAGCGCCATGTCGCGATGCGCGTCCACGAGCGCGGCTCGGGGGAGACGCTCGCGTGCGGCACAGGCGCGTGCGCCGTGGCCGTCGCCGCGGCGCTGCACGCCGAGGACGGTGCGCGTGCGCCGTGGTGCGTCGACCTGCCCGGAGGCACGCTCACCGTCGACTGGACCGAGGAGGGCGAGGTCACCCTGGCCGGCCCCGCCGAGCTCGTCGCGGAGGGCGCCCTGCTCATCTGACCGGCGCGCTCGACACCCCTCAACGCTCGGAGGAGACCTCGAGCACCCGGAACCCCTTGGCGCTCGCGGCCTTGGTGACCGAGCGGCGCGGCAGGCGCGCATCGAGCCAGGCGGCGAGGGGATCGGCCCCCAGGTTCCGGCCCACCACGAGCCCCGCCCAGCCCGTGGGCGCGAGGCGCGCCATCCACTCGAGCAGCAGCGCGTGGAGCGCCTCCTTGCCGATCCGGATCGGCGGGTTGGAGAAGATCACGTCGGCCACGAGATCGGCGGGCACCGTGTCGGGAGCGACGACGTGCACGCCGGTCAGCCCGAGCCGGGCCGCGTTCTCGCGCGTCAGCTCCCGGGCCCGCTGCGAGACGTCCACCGCCCACACCGTCGCGTCCGGGTGCAGCAGGGCTGCGCTCAGCGCGATCGGGCCCCACCCGCAGCCGACGTCGACGATCGTCGCGCCCGCGGGCACGGCGGGCAGCACGTCGAGCCGCTCGAGCAGGACGGCGGTGGCCTTGTCGAGGCCGCCGCCGCTGAACACCGCGGCCGAGGACACGAGGTCGCGCTCGACGCCCGCCAGGCGCACCCGCAGCGGGCGGCGCGCCTCCTCGGTCGAGGAGGTCTCGGAGAAGTAGTGCTCGGTCACGGCCATGAGGATACGGGCCCGCGTGCCGCCCCTCGGAGACGGCCGTCGCACCGCCCTGTGCCCACGGCGAAAAGCCCTCGCCGTGCGCGCGACGCCGTGGGATGCTGGACGCCCAGTCACCCCGACAGGAAGAGACCCCCTCATCGTGCCCATCACCTTCCATCCGGACCCCGAACCCGACACCGACGTCACCGGGGGCACCGCACGGGACGGGGACGATCGCGGCCGGGACGAGCTGACCGCCCGGATCCTCGCCCGCGGCGACGCCTCGATCTCCGCGACCACGTACTCCTCGGACACCGACGGGGAGCAGCTCGACCTCGCCGACCGGCACGCCCTGCGCCGCGTCGCCGGCATCCGCACCGACATCGAGGACGTCACCGAGGTCGAGTACCGCGCCCTGCGCCTCGAGCGCGTCGTCCTCGCCGGGATCTACACGAGCGGCGACGTCGAGGACGCCGAGAACAGCCTGCGCGAGCTCGCGGCGCTCGCCGAGACCGCCGGCTCCGAGGTGCTCGACGGCATCATGCAACGGCGCAACCATCCCGATCCCGCGACCTTCCTGGGCAAGGGCAAGGCCGCCGAGCTCGCCGAGATCGTCGCCGAGACGGGCGCCGACACGGTCGTGGCCGACGGCGAGCTCGCCCCCAGCCAGCGCCGCGCGCTCGAGGACGTCGTCAAGGTCAAGGTCATCGACCGCACCGCGCTCATCC
>DAMDHZ010000052.1:0-2439 GCA_032101665.1 Brachybacterium sp.
AGGGAGGCGGCCGCGGCGTCGGGGTTGGTGGCCTTGGAGTCGTCGACATAGGCGACACCGTCGGCCTCGGCGACGACCTCGGCCCGATGGTGGCCCGGACGGAAGGCGCGCAGGCCCTCGCGCACGGCGACGGGCTCGACCCCGTGGGCGCGCGCGAGGGCGGCGGCGGCGAGGGCGTCGAGCACGAGATGCGGGGGCGCACCGTGGGCGCCCAGGTGCGCGAGGTCGTCGAGGTGGGCGAGCTCGAGGGCGCTCGTGCGCCGCTCCTCGAGGAAGGCGCGGTCGACGAGCACGCCGTCGACGAGGCCGAGCTCGGAGATCGCCGGGGACCCCAGGGTGAGTCCGATCGCGCGGGCGCCCTCGACCACGTCGGCGTCCTCGACGAGGTGCAGGACGCGCTCGTCGTGGACCGGGTAGACGCACGCGACCTCACAGCCGGCGTAGATGCGGCCCTTGTCGCGTGCGTAGGCCTCGAGGGAGCCGTGCCAGTCGAGGTGGTCCTCGGAGATGCCCAGGATCACGGCGGCCTCGCACGCGGGGTGCTCGGTGCGGTGCAGCTGGAAGCTCGACAGCTCGACGGCCAGGACGTCGTGGCCGACCGGGTCGAGCGCGGCCTCGATGACGGGCAGTCCGACGTTGCCGCACGCGACGGCGCGCAGGCCTGCGCTGATCAGGATCGACTCGAGCATCGTGACCACGGTGGTCTTCCCGTTGGTGCCGGTCACGCCGAGCCACGCGGGCCCGTCGGCACTCTGCATGCGGCGGGCCAGCTCGACCTCGCTCCAGACCGGGATGCCGGCGCCCTCGGCCTCGACCAGCAGGCTTTGGTCGAGGCGCCATCCCGGCGAGGTGACCACGAGGTCGATGCGCTCGCCCGCGGGCAGGGCGAGCGTGTGCTCGCGGCCGAGCCGGACGTCGACGCCGAGCACTTCGAGGATCTGCGCCTGCTCGCGATGCTCGGGGGTGTCGGCGGCGTCGACGACGATCACCCGGGCACCGCGCTGCATGGTCTGGTCGGCCACCGCGTAGCCGGAGACGCCGAAGCCGGTGACGAGGATCGTGAGGCCCGCCACGTCGAGGCCGGGCCAGGGGCGCTCGAGGACGCCCGGGGCGGCAGCGGTCATGGGACGAGCCTCGGCAGGGCGTCGACGTAGAAGAGACCGAGCCCGGCGAGGGCGAGGATGCCCGCGACGATCCAGAACCGCACCACGATCGTGACCTCGTTCCAGCCCTTGAGCTCGAAGTGGTGCTGGAGCGGCGCCATGCGGAACACGCGTCTGCCCGTCATCTTGAAGCTCGCGACCTGGATGATGACCGAGAGCGAGATGATGACGAACAGGCCGCCGATGATCGCGCCGAGCAGCTCGGTGCGCGAGACGATCGTGATCCCGGCGAGCGCCCCGCCGAGGCCGAGCGAGCCGGTGTCGCCCATGAAGATCTTGGCGGGCGAGGTGTTCCACCACAGGAACCCGATGCACGCGCCGACGATCGCGGAACACACGACGGCCACGTCGAGCGGGGCGGGCGCGGTGTAGCAGTTGGCCAGCTCGAAGCCCTCGGGGCAGGTCTGGCGCCACTGCCAGAAGCAGATCAGCACGTAGGTGCCGGCGAACAGGATGGTCGCGCCCGTGGCGAGCCCGTCGAGCCCGTCGGTCAGGTTCACGCCGTTGGACCAGGCGGCGACGAGGAAGTTGACCCAGATCGCGAACAGGATGATGCCCACGATCGTGCCGAGCAGGGCGGGCCCCTGCCAGTGGGAGAAGGAGAGGTCGGCCCACGGCAGGTCGCGCACGAAGGAGATGCGGGTCGAGGCCGGGGAGCTCCCCTCGCCGTCGGGGAGCACGAGGGCCAGGACCGCGAACACGGTCGCCACGAGGCCCTGCCCGATGAGCTTGTCCCGTGCCCGCAGGCCCAGGCTGCGCTGGCGGGAGATCTTGAGGAAGTCGTCGAGGAAGCCCACGAGGCCGAGGCCGGCCATGAGGAACAGCACGAGCAGGCCCGACGTCGAGGGCGCGCGCCAGCCGATGAGGGACGGCCCCGAGAAGTCGAGGTGCCCCAGCAGGTAGCCGATGATCGTCGCGAGGATGATCGCGACGCCACCCATGGTCGGGGTGCCGCGCTTGGTCGAGTGACTCGTGGGGCCGTCGTCGCGGATGAACTGTCCGTAGCGGCGGGCCACGAGCAGACGGATGTACAGCGGGGTCCCCAGGATCGAGAGGACCAGGGCGCTTGCGCCCGCGATGATGATCGCGATCATGCGTGGGCCTCTCCGGAGGTGAGCTCGATGATGCGGGGGGCGAGGTCGCGGACCCCGGCGTCGCGGGACGACTTGAGCAGGACGACGTCGCCGGGGCGCATCGTCGTTTCTAGCACAGCGAGGGCCTCGTCGATCGTCGCGACGAAGGTGGACTCGCCGCCGAAACTGCCCTCGAGGCAGGC
>DAMDHZ010000052.1:2449-22057 GCA_032101665.1 Brachybacterium sp.
GGCAGGCCCCGTTGTGGATGGCGCGTGCCCCCTCGCCCACGACGATGAGCTGGCCGACGTTGAGGCGCACGGCGAGCCGGCCGACGGCGTCGTGGAGGACGATCGACTCCTCCCCCAGCTCGAGCATCTCGCCGAGCACGGCGATGGTGCGGCGGCCCCGGCCCAGGTGGGCGAGAGTGCGCAGCGCGAGGCGCATCGAGTCGGGATTGGCGTTGTAGGCGTCGTTGACGAGGGTCACGCGGCCGGGCAGCTCGGTGACCTCCATGCGCTGGCCGGAGACGACGCGCGCGTCACCGAGGGCCGCGGCGATCGCGTCGAGGCCCACGCCCGCGAGCAGCGCGGCGGTCGCGGCGGCGATCGCGTTCATGCCCTGGTGCTCGCCGAGCAGGCCGAGCGTGACCTCGCGCGTGCCCGCCTCGACCGGCGTGCCGTCGAGGGCCGTGAGGCCCTCGGGCACGGTCAGGGTGAAGGTGGGGTGGGCGTCGTCGTCGAGACGGATCTCGTCGGCCCGGACCTGGCCGTGGCCGATGCCCCAGGTGACGACGGGGGCCGCGGAGCGCGGGGCCATCGCCGCCACGCGCGGGTCGCCGGCGTTGAGCACGGCGCGCCCCTGGGAGGTGAGGGCCTCGACGATCTCGCCCTTGGCCTGCGCGATCGCGTCGACCGAGCCGAACTCGCCGAGGTGGGCGGAGCCGACGTTGAGCACGAGAGAGATGTCGGGGCGCGCGATCGCGGTCAGGTGGGCGATGTGGCCGATGCCGCGGGCGCCCATCTCGAGCACCAGGAAGCGGGTGTCCTCGTCGATCGCGAGGACCGTGAGCGGCAGGCCGAGCTCGTTGTTGTGGCTGCCGCGGGGGGCGACCGTGGGACCGGCGGTCGCGAGCAGCGCGCCGATCAGGTCCTTGGTCCCGGTCTTGCCCGCCGAGCCGGTGACGGCGACGACGACGAGGTCGTCGCGTCGGGCGCGGGCGTGCTCGAGCTGGGCGTGGGCGAGAGCGGCCAGGGCCTGCCCGACGTCGTCGACGAGGATCGCGGGCACGCCGACATCGCGCGAGACGAGGGCGATCGCGGCACCGGCCTCGCGGGCCGGAGCCACGTAGTCGTGCCCGTCGACCCGCTCACCCGTGAAGGCGGCGAACAGGTCACCGGGGACGACGGAGCGCGAGTCGATCCGGGCCTGCCCGGTCACCCGCTCGTCGCCGGTGGCCCCGGAGACGAGACGCCCGGCGGTGATGTCGGCGATCTCGTCGGCGGTCGTGGTCAGCATGGGCGTCCTTCCTGGGCGGCGCGGGCGAGGGCCGTGCGCAGATGCTCGCGATCGTCGAACGGGAGGATGCTCCCGCCGACGTCCTGCCCCGTCTCGGCGCCCTTGCCGGCCACGAGGACGGTGTCGCCGGGGCCGGCGAGGCGGACGGCGCGGGCGATCGCCTCGCCGCGGTCGGCGACCTCGTGGACCTCGGCCGGGCTGTCGAGGGGGATGCCGCCGAGCACGGCGCGACGGATGCTCGCGGGGTCCTCGGAGCGGGGGTTGTCGTCCGTGACGACGACGGCGTCGGCCAGGCGTGCGGCCGCCGCGCCCATGAGCGGTCGCTTGGCGCGGTCGCGATCACCGCCCGCGCCCATCACGACCAGCAGCCGGCGGGTGCCGGGAAGGGCGCGGAGGGTCGTGAGCGCCTGCACGAGCGAGTCCTCGGTGTGCGAGTAGTCGACGATGCCGCGCACGGGGGTCTCGGCGACCTGCTCCATCCGGCCCGGGACGACGGCCGAACGGGTGATCGCCGCGGCCGTCCTCTCGACCGCCAGGCCGAGGGCGTCGAGCACGAGCGCGACGGCGATCGTGTTGGCGACGTAGTGACGCCCGGGCAGCGGGCTCACGAGCTCGTGACGGGCCCCGTCGCGGTCGACGGTGGCGAAGGCGGTCCCGAGACCGCCGCTCGCCGCACCGGGCCGCAGGTCCTCGGCGCGCACGTCGGCCTCGATACCGGGCAGGGTCGCGTAGGTGACGGTCGGCAGGGGGGTCTGCGCGGCGAGGCGCCGCCCCCACACGTCGTCGACGCAGATCACCGCGGCCCGCGCGTGCGCGGGCGTGAACAGCGAGGCCTTCGCGGCGAAGTAGTGCTCCATGTCGCCGTGGAAGTCGAGGTGGTCCTGGCTGAGGTTCGTGAAGCACACGACGTCGAACAGGATCTCGTCGGCCCGGTGCAGGACCATCGCGTGGCTCGAGACCTCCATGGCGCAGAACGCGACCTCGGCCTCGGCCATCCGGGCGAGGATGCCGTGGGTCTCGGGGGCCTCGGGGGTGGTGCGGACCGTGCGGATGCGGTGCTCACGGCCCGCGGCGTCGCTATACGCGGTTCCGGCGGTGCCGATCACGCCGCTCGCGTATCCGAGCTCCTGGAGGGTCTCGTGCACCATCGTGGTGATCGAGGTCTTGCCGTTGGTGCCGGTCACCCCGATGGTGACGGGCCGACGACGGTCGGTCGCATAGACGATCGCACTCGCCCGCGCGGTGTCGCGGCGCGGATCCTCCGACACCAGGACGGTCAACCCCTCCGCGCGGCAGGCGGCCTCTCCTGCGGCATCGGTCAGGGCGGCCGCAGCCCCCCGGTCGGCGGCCTCGGCCGCGAAGTCGGCGCCGTGGGCGCGCGCGCCCGGCAGGGCGCACCAGAGGTCTCCCGCGACGACGCTGCGCGAGTCGAGCGTGACGCCCTCGACCACGGCCGTTCCCTCACCCTCGAGGCGCGCGCCGAGGGTCCGCGCGAGCACGGGGACGGCGACGGGCGCGCTCGCGTGCGGGCGCGCCGGCTCGTCGGCGGGCTCGGACGTCGATGCGGCCTGGGCCTGGGGCGCGGTCATGGGCCTCACCACTCGTCGGTCAGCGTGACGCCCTCGCGCCCCGTCGGGGCGATGCCCTGGTTCTGCAACGTGTACTGCATGAAGCGCGACCACGTCGGTGCGGCGGCGGTGTTGCCGGAGATGAAGGACTTGAGGCCGTAGACGAACACGCCGACGACGATATCGGGATCGTCCGCGGGGGCGAAGCCGATGAAGGAGGCGGTGTAGGTGCCGCCACCGGACTCCGCGGTGCCGGTCTTGCCGGCCACGGCGTAGCCCGGGATGTCGGCGTTCTGGGTGCCGTCGTCGGGCGCGTCGTTGTCCATCAGCTGCACCATGGTCGCCGCGGTCTCGGTGCTGACCACGCGGTTCTGCTGGCGCGGCTCGACCTCCTGGACCGTGCCGTCGTCCTGCTGCGCGCCCTTGACGATGGTCGGCTGGACGTGCACGCCGTCGTTGGCGAAGGTGCCGATCGCCGAGACCATCTGCAGGGCGTTGACCGAGTAGCCCTGACCGAAGGCCGTCGTGTAGCGGGTGCGCCCGGTCCAGTCGTCGGCGCTGTGCAGGATGCCCGCGGACTCGCCCGGGAGCTCGATGCCGGTCTTCTGCCCCAGGCCGAAGCTGCGCAGGTAGTCGTAGCGCTGCTGGGGGGTGAGGGTCTCGGCGACCTGGACCGTGCCGACGTTCGAGCTGTTCTTGAGCACGCCCGCGAGGGTGAGCTGCTGCGTCTCGTGCTCGTGGGAGTCCTTGATGCGGTTGCCCTGGAACTCCTTCTGCCACGGCACCGTGTAGCGGCTCTCGGGCGTGACCTCGCCCTGGTCGATCGCGGCCGCGACGGTGAGGAGCTTGCCGGTCGAGCCGGGCTCGAACACGTTGGAGATCGACTGGTTGCCGAGGTACTTGCCATCGGCCTCGGCGATGTTGTTGGGATCGAACGTCGGGTAGTCGGCGAGCGCGAGGACCTCGCCCGTGTGGGCGTTGAGAGCCACGATGCTGCCGCCGTCGGCGCCGAAGTCCTGCACGGTCGCGGCGATCTCCTGCTGCGCCCGGTACTGCAGGTCGCGGTCGATCGTGAGCATGACGCTCTCCCCGTCGACGGCGTCGACCGTCTCCTGGGTGCCGGTGGGGATGGCCTGTCCGCCGGCGCCCCGCTCGTAGCGGGTGTAGCCGGGCGTCCCGCTCAGCAGTGAGTTCTCGGCGAGCTCGGTGCCGCCGAGCGCCTCGCCGTCGGCGCTCACGAAGCCGATCACATTGCCGGCGACCTGCCCCGCGGGGTAGATGCGGTCCGCGACCCGATCGGCGCCGATGCCGGGGACCTTCTTGGCCAGCACGGCGTCACGCACGCTCGGGTCGACGCCCTTGAGCAGGTAGACGAAGCCGCGCGTGCCGGTGAGCTTGGCCTCGGTGTCCTCGACGCTCCAGCCCAGGGTCGGGGCGAGCGCCTTGGCGGCGGCGGCCACACCCTTCTCGGTCGCGTCCTTGTCCTTCTCCAGGTACTGGGAGACCTGCTGCTGGTTGACCCACAGGTCGTAGCGCTCGACGGAGGTGGCCAGCACGGTGCCGTCGCGATCGAGGATGTCGCCGCGCAGGGCCGGGATGTCACGCTCGGCCGTCCGCTGCTTGACAGCCTCCTGTGCGAGGGCGCTCGAGTTGAGTCCCTGGACCCACACGAGGCGGCCCGCGAGGGCGGTGATCACGATCAGGATGGCCACCACGAGCAGGCGGTGACGGACCGTGGGCTTGCCGACGCGCGCGGGGGGGATGCTCGGCATCATGGGTCAGTTCCCTTCGTTGCCCATGCCGTAGTACGGGACGGCGTCGTCGTAGAGGTGCGCGGCGGGGACCGGCGCGGACTCCGCCGCCGCGGTGCCGGTCGCCGCCTGCGGCTCGCCGATGACCTCGCCCGTCGCCAGGTCGATGTAGGCCGGGTCGGCGGCGGGCACCATGCCGAGCTCCGTCGCCTTCTTCTCGAGCTCCTGAGGGGTGCCCAGTCGCTCGTTCTCCTCGCGGAGTGACTGCTGCTGCTCGGTCAGCTCCTGGGACTGCGCGTGCAGGTGCGTGATCCGGTAGCTCGTCTCCGACATGGAGATGTTGAGCAGGAGCGCCGCGAGCAGGGTCCCGGCGATGATGAGCGAGCACAGGATCGTGAAGGGGACCGAGCTCGCGCGGGGGGACGGACGGGTGACGACCGTCAGCCGCGGTCGGGACGCGCCCGCGACGCGGTCGGGGGACGCGCCGGATCGGACGCGCTCGAAAGCGGTGGCACGGGCGGCGGAGGCATGGCGGGCCATGATCTGCGAGGTCCTCCTCAGGATCCGGGTCGGACCCGCTCGAGCGCCCGCAGACGGACGGACGCGGAGCGGGGGTTGGTGCTCTGCTCCCCCGGGTCGGCACGCACGGCGCCGCGGACCAGGGGACGGAAGGTGGGGCGATGCTCCTCGAGCTCGACGGGGAGCCCGGCGGGGGCGCTCGACCGCGTGCGGCGGCCGAAGGCGGTCTTGACCAGGCGGTCCTCGCCCGAGTGGTAGGACTCCACGACGATCCGACCGCCCGGCGCGACGACGTCGAGGGCGCCCTCGAGCGCACGGGCGAGGATCTCGAGCTCGGCGTTCACGGCGATCCGCAGCGCCTGGAAGGTGCGCTTGGCGGGGTGGCCGCCGCTCGCCTTGGACGCGGCGGGGATCGCGGCCTCGAGCAGCGCGACGAGCTGGGCGCTGCGAGTGAGCGGCTCGGCCTGACGCGCCTCGACGATCCGGCGGGCGATGCGACGGGCGAAGCGCTCGTCGCCGTAGTCGTGCAGGATCCGGGCGAGCTCGGCCTCGTCGGCCTCGGCGAGCAGATCCGCCGCGGTCGTCGGTTCGTCGGTGTCCATGCGCATGTCGAGCGGGGAGTCACCGGCGTAGGAGAAGCCGCGGCCGGCCGTGTCGATCTGGAAGCTCGAGAGCCCGAGGTCCATCATGACCGCGTCGGCGCCGGTGATGCCGCGGGCGGCGAGCACGTGGGGGATCTCGTCGTAGGTCGCGTGCACGAGGTCGATGCGGTCACCGTGGCCCGCGCGCACGAGGCGCTCGTGCGCGAGCTCGAGGGCCTGGGCGTCGCGATCGATCCCGACGAGGCGCGCCTCGGGCGCGGCGTCGAGCACGGCCTCGGCATGGCCGGCCATGCCGAGCGTGCCGTCGACGTACACCGCGCCGGGACGCGAGACGGCGGGGACGAGCAGCTCGACGCACGTGCGCAGGAGCACGGGGACGTGTCGGCCCTCGGCGGGGGTCGCCTGGTCCGTGGTCTCCATGTCACCTCCGCGAGCATCGTGCATCTGTCAAGGCCCGCGAGGCGGGCCCCGGCCGTCCACCGGGATTCCTCGTCGCTCCCGACCCGCCACCGGGGAAGTTGCGTCGGGGCGGGAGCGACGAGAGGTCTCGGCATACGGACGTGGGGTCAGAACATCCCGGGGACCACTTCTTCGGCGGTCCCCGCGAAGCTCTCTTCGTTCTCGGCCAGATAGGCCTCCCACGCGGGGGTGGACCAGATCTCGAGCCAGTCGCCGGCACCGATCACCGTGGAGTCCCGATCCAGGTTCGCGTAGGTGCGCAGATGGCTCGGGACGGTGATGCGGCCCTGCTTGTCCGGGACCACGTCCTCGGCACCCGAGAGCAGGACGCGCAAGTAGTCGCGGGTCCGCTTGTCGGTCGCCGGGGCGGTGCGCAGCCTCTGGTGCAGCTCCTCGAACGCGCGGAGCGGGTACACCGAGATGCAGTGCTCCTGCCCGCGGGTCATGACGAGTCCCGAGGCCAGCTGATCCCTGAACTTCGCCGGGAAGATCAGACGCCCCTTGTCGTCGAGACGAGGCGTGAAGGTTCCGAGGAACATCCAGCCCCCTTCCCGTTCGAGTTCGGAGGCCCGTTCCTCCCCAGCGCGCTCCACTTTACCCCACAGCCCTCCACGAATCGCTACCCCCGGTCCGGATGACGCATCTTTCGACGTTATCTGCACAGGTCAGGGGCGTGGAGTGATGTGGGGCAGAATCTTCGGCCCTCGGCGCGGGGCGCGTCGAGGTTCGCACCGAGACGGGCCGCCCGGGTCCGGGCGGGGCAGGGTCGGCAGGGCCACGGCGGGTGGGACAGGCGTGTCATGTCCCGGTATCGGTGCAGGTCAGAGCGTTGCCGAGAGGTGACCGTGGTCGCCCGATCGCCCCGGCTCCCCGGATCGGCGGGCGTGCTGCGGGAGACCGAGTGGGGCACCGTGGGGAGCGCGATGAGGGCCTGGGTGGAGCGATGTGGGGAGTGAGGTGGGGGGAATCGGGGAGGAGCGGGGCCGCGTGAAGGACACGGCGAACCCCGGCGATCGCGGCCCCACCGGGCCGTGACAGACGAAGACCCCGGACCGTTCTCGGTCCGAGGTCTTCGAGGGGAGGCGTGGGGCGAAGAGGCGCCTCAGCCCTGCTGGTCGGAGTCGCCTCGGCGCTCCCAGCGCTCCTCCATGCGTCGCATGAAGGGGGAGGCTCCCGGGGCTGTCGGCGCACCGGGTCCGGTGGCCCCCGCCTCGGGGCCCGAGGCGGTGCGGGTCATGGGCGCGGTCGCGGCCCACACGCCACCGGCGACCATCACGAGGAAGGCGACGACGCCGAGCCAGATCGCGGGGAGGGAGACGGACAGGACGAGGAGACCGAGACCGACGACGATCCCGATGATGCCCAGCAGGATCCGACGCCGGTCCCGTCGGGGACGCACGGCGTGGTCGAACGTGCGCGCGAGACGCGGGTCCTCGGCGAAGAGCTGGCGCTCCATCTCGTCGAGCATCTGCTGTTCATGGTCTGAAAGCGGCATCGTTGCGCCTCCTCGGTCCAGGGCTGGGCGAGCCCTTCGGTGCGTCGGCCAGAGCAGCGGCTCCCCGGCGATGTCTCCAGGATAGTTCGCGTCCCTGGGCGTGGGAACCTCTCGTGACCGTCAGGTCCGCGGCGTGCGCGAGGGAGTCTCACCGGTGGAATCGGCACCGGTGAGACTCCCCGGCCCGGCCGCTCCAGGGATGTGCTCGGGCGCCGGCGGGAGGGTCGAGCCGCGGGCGAGCGTCGCTCCGCCGAACCGCTCGCGGGCCCGATCCATGGCCGCTTCGAGGTCCTGCCAGCTCGAGGTCCGGCCGTGGAGCTCGGCGTGGGCGCCCTGCTCCGCGGCGGGCCGGAGGTGCTCAGCACGCACCCCCGCCAGGCGCACGCGCGGCATCTGCGGCGCCGCGCGCTCCCACAGCGCGACGACGTGCTCGCGCAGGCGCTCGCCGCTCGCGGTGGGCTGGCCGAAGGTCGCCGACCGCGTGATCGTCACCCCGTCGGGAGAACGCAGCTTGAGCACGACACCACGGGCCGTGAAGCCGTGCGAGCGGAGCGAGGACGCGACCTCGTCGGCCATGCGGGTCAGGCGCCGCCGCACCTCCTGAGGATCGGTGAGATCCTCCTCGTAGGTGCGCTCGGTGCCGATCGACTTGTCGCGCTCGCGATGCAGCAGTCCGGTGCGGTCCTCGCCCCGCGCGATCCGGATCACCTCGCCTGCCTGGGGGCCAATCGCACGGCGCAGGGTGGTCGGCGGGATGTCGACGATCTGCCCGATGCGCCGGACGCCGAGCTTCTCGAGGGCGGCCGCCGCAGCAGGGCCGACCCCCGAGATGGCTCCGACCGGGAGGGGTGCGAGGAACTCGGCGGTGCGCTCGGGCTCGACGACGAGCAGGCCGTCGGGCTTGGCACGGGCCGAGGCGATCTTGGCGACGGCGCGCGAGCAGGCGACGCCCACGCTGCACGGCAGGTCGAGTTCGGAGCGGATGCGTTCGCGCAGCATCCGGGCGATCGCGGGCGCCGGGCCGAACTGGCGCCTGGCGCCGCGCACGTCGAGGAAGGCCTCGTCGACGCTGATCTGCTCGACGTCCGCGCACACGGACCGCAGGACCGCCATCACCTCCCGCGAGATCTCGCGGTAGCGCTCGATGCGGGGCGCGACGATCACCAGGTCGCGGCACATCCGACGCGCGGTGACCATCGGCATGGCCGAATGGATCCCGTAGGCGCGGGCGGGATAGCTCGCGGCCGCGACGACGGAGCGCTGCCCCGTCCCACCCACGACGACCGGGAGGCCGCGCAGCGACGGCTCGTCGCGGATCTCGACCGAGGCGAAGAAGGAGTCCATGTCGAGGTGGAGGATCGTGCTCTCCTCGTCCGGCATGCCCTCCCCCGCTCCTCGTCCGGTGTCGCGCGGCCACGACGTGACCGCCCCGTCCATGCTAGGCGCCGTTCCTCACGGGGCGGGCACGGCCCCCGCACCGGGGAGCAGGGTCATCGTGATCTCGGCCCGGACCCCCGCGATCCGCTCCGCCGTGGTGCGGCCGTGGAGGTCCAGCAGGTCGAGGTCGGGGAGGGCCGCGGCATCGGCGTCGAGCCGCCGGCGCTCGGCGACCATGGGCTCGACCTCCTGCGCCCAGCGCCGGTGCACGGCCCCGCAGCGGGAGAGGGCGACCCACGCGTTGAGGGGCAGCTTGCGGCGCCGCTCGCGGTTGGCCTGGTCGATGACGACCCCGGCTGCGCGCAGGGCCGCTCGGTGCACGAGCTCGAAGGCCGCGCGGGGGTCCTCGTCGCGCTGGTTCCGCGCCCGGGCGAGCAGCCCCTCGGCCCGTTCGAGCTCGGCGAGGGCGTGGTCGAGGCGGGCGAGGTCCGCGCGGCTCGCACGACGGGCCGAGGCGCCGGCCGTCGGGCGCGATGCCGTTGAGCGGGACTCCGCTGAGCGCGATGTCGTCGGCATCCGCCGTGCCGTCGTCCGCGAGCGTGCGATGATCGGCGTGTCCATGAGTCCTCTCCCGTCCCGGGCGCCGTCCGCGTCCGTGCTGTGCACGCTAGGAGCACCCCCTGACATTCGGGCGGCGCAGTGGGCGAGGAGCACCTGGGGAGGGTCGGCGCTTACAGTGACGCCATGGCACGGAATCGGCGACGCGCGGACTCGGGTCCCGTGTTCGCGCACCTCGGTCCCGTGGGCGTCCCCATCCCCATCCCGACCGGCACCGCCCGCCTTCTCCCCGAGACCGACGGCGGTGTCCTCGTCGAGGTCAACGGAGTGCCGAGCTCGTACCAGCACCCGGATCCCCGGCACCTCGTGTTCGAGTACATGCGCTGGATGCGGACGACGATCGAGGCCACGCTCGAGACGCGGTCGACAGCGGCCGGACCCGACGGCTCCCGCGTCCTCGAGGTCGCCCATCTGGGCGGAGGCGGCTGCTCCCTCCCGCGCGCCGTCGCCGCGGACCACCCGACGGCCCGGCAGGTCGTGATCGAGCTCGACACCGCTCTCGCCGAGCACGCGCGCACGTGGTTCGACCTGCCACGCTCTCCCGCTCTGCGGATCCGCGCCGACGATGCCGCGCGCGCGCTCGAGCACTGGCGGGACGCGCGCTTCGACGTGCTCGTGCGTGACGTCTTCGCTCCCGACCGGACTCCGCGGGCACTCCGCTCGGGACACGCCGCAGCGCACGCCGCGCGCGTGCTGCGCCCCGAGGGGATCTACCTGGTCAACAGTGCCGGGGAGCCGTCCCCTCGCGCGTCGCTGGCCGACGAGGTGGTGACCCTGCGCGGCGCCTTCGCCCACGTCGGTCTCATCGCCGAACCCGGGGTGCTCACGGGCCGCCGCCGCGGCAACAGCGTGCTCGTGGCCTCGCAGGCGCCGCTCGCGGGGGGCATCGACCGGGCGCTGCGCTCGGATCCGGTGAGCGTGCGGCTGGTCCCGGGGCCGGAGCTCGAGCGCCTCGCGACCGCAGGTCGCGTCATCCGCGCCGATTGACCTGTTCCCGCCGTCCGGTCACGCGGCGCCGCATCGGGGCCCCGAGCCGTCCAGTCGCGCCGCCCGGCAGCGCGGTGCGGGCTCGGTCGAGCGCCGGGACCGAACACCGGGAACGCGGAACGGGCGGGAGAGGACCGAAGTCCTCTCCCGCCCGTCATCCGAAGCTGGGGTCGCTCGCCGCTCAGAGGGGGCGGACGTTCTCCGCCTGCGGGCCCTTGTCGCCCTGCGTGACGTCGAACTCGACGCGCTGGCCCTCCTCGAGGGCGCGGTAGCCGTCCATGTCGATCTTCGAGTGATGGACGAAGACGTCGGCGCCGCCGCCGTCGATCTCGATGAAGCCGTAGCCCTTCTCAGCGTTGAACCACTTGACAGCACCCTGTGCCATTTCCAAACCATCTTTCATTCGGTGTCGTCGACCGCGTCGCGGTCGCGGAGCCGCTCGTGACGTCGCTCGCCGGGTGGCGGGCGGTTCGTGCACCAGGTGCCGCGGATCCGTTCCCCGAGGGGTGGCCGGTACCGAAAGGCGTACTGCTGGACGTACTCATCACTGCAACGGAGACCATCATTGCATGCCGCCGGGCGCGAGCACACCCCTGTGACCGGTCACTCGGGGAGAATTCTCGGTGAACGGTCGAGAGCCGGAGCGGCGGCGGCCGCCTCTCCCGTCGTCCGGACCGGCTCCTCGGGCGCCAGGGCCCCTCAGCCGCCCCGAGGGCCCTCGTCCCCGTCGTCCTCGTGGCGGGCCAGGAAGCGTTCGAAGTGGTCGCCGATCTCGTCGGCCGTCGGCACGTCCATGGTGGCGGGGATCCCGGCGCCGTCGTCGTGGCTCATCGCGTCGTAGGTCTCCTCGAGGGCGGCGACGATGCCCTGCACCTCCGCGTTCTCCACGAGGGTCTCGCCGAGCGCGGCGCTCGCGGCGTCGGTGAGGTCGCCGAGCTCGACGAGCGGCAGCTCGAGTCCGGCTGCGGTGCTGACCCGGCGCAGCAGCGCGAGAGCCCCCGCCGGGAAGTCGGAGCGCGTCAGGTAGTGCGGGATCTGGGCGACGTAGCCCATCGCGAGGTGATCGGCGCGTCCGAGCTCACGCTCGAGCAGCGCGCCGAACGAGGCCGGCACCACCATCTCGGTGTGGCCGTCACCGAAGGCGTCGGCATCGCCGAGCAGGCTCTCGTCATTGGCGTGCGCGATGAGCGAGATCGGCCGTGTGTGCGGGACCGCCATGGGGATCGCGTTCATGCTCACGACGCGATCGACGTCGAAGAACTCGACGAGATCGATGAGGGCCTCGGAGAAACGCCTCCACTGCAGGTCCGGCTCGGGGCCGTCGAGGAAGAGGAACGGACGGTCGGCCTCGTCGTACATGAGGTACAGCGCGACCTCGGGGATGTCGACCGAGGTGAAGGAGCGGCCGTCGAACACCGCCTGCGGGCGCGAGCCGCGGTAGTCGAGCAGCTCGTCGGCGTCGAACGTCACGAGCCGTACGTGCCGCAGCGCGTCGCGCAGGTAGGTCGCGGCGATCCGGCATGCGTTGCCCGCGTCGACGATGCCGGGGAGGGCATGGACGAGCGTCAGGCGCCCGCGAGGGACGGCCGCGACCACGTCGGCGGACTCGAAGGTGTAGAGCTCTCGCGGGTCGCGCACGGTCCGCCTCCTTCCCCTGGCTGGCATGGAGTGCCGGGCGGACTCCCCTCCGCCGTGCGCGGACGGTTTCCGGCCCGGCGGGAGCATCCACCATAATGGATGACCGCGTGAAGCCGTCACGCCGTCAGGAACGCCGTCCGCTCGACGGTGATCCGGAGTCCTGGGGATCGGGAGGCCGCTGTGGAACCCTCCGCAGAGCAGATCGCGCGCGAGCAGGAGTACGCCGATCGGCTGTACGCCCGGTTGGACGAACTCGTGGGACAGGTCTCCCGGAATCTCGACGACGCCCAGCAGTCCCAGCACGCAGCCACCCATCAGAACCGCTCGGAGCGCGACGCGTTCGTCGCGCTGTACGAGGACCGTCTGGCGCTCCTGCGGGCCGCGTCCCAGAACGTCGTGTTCGGGCGTCTCGACACCGACGACGCGGCGCGCCACTACATCGGACGCATCGGCCTGTTCACACCGCAGCGCGAGCAGCTCCTGGTGGACTGGAGGGCACCCGCTGCCGCCGCCTTCTACCAGGCCACGAGCATCGACCGCCAGGGGGTGCGGCTGCGCCGCCACCTCATCACGCGCGGCCGGAGGGTGGTCGGGCTCGAGGACGACGTGCTGGACTCGGCGGTCCTCGCCGACGAGGGCGCGGCCGACGAGCTCGCCCTGCAGGGCGAGGGCGCGCTGCTCGCGGCGGTCTCCTCCCAGCGCACGGGCCGCATGGGCGACATCGTCGCGACCATCCAGGCCGAACAGGACCGCATCATCCGCTCCGCCTCGCGCGGAGTGCTCGTGGTCCAGGGCGGCCCGGGGACCGGCAAGACGGCCGTCGCGCTGCATCGCGCCGCCTACCTGCTGTACACGCACCGCCGCCGCCTCGAGCACGCGGGCGTCCTGATCGTCGCCCCCACTCGCGGGTTCCTCCACTACATCGAGCGGGTGCTGCCGAGTCTCGGCGAGTCCGGCGTGGTCATGCTCACCCCGGGCGAACTCGTCCCCGGCATCGAGACGACGCTGCATGAGACCGACGAGGTCGCCGAGGTCAAGGGAGACCTCGCGATGGCCGAGCTGCTCTCGCGCGCCGTCAAGCAGCGCCAGCTCGTCCCCTCCGCCGACGTCGCCGTGGACATCGACGGCGTACGCGTGGTCCTCGCCCGGGACGACGTGCGCGGGGCACGACGAGAGGCCCGCGCGACCCACCGGCCTCACAACGACGCGCGCACGGTGTTCGTCCGGGCCGCCCTGGACCGGCTCGTGGTGCGCTACGAGACGGCCCTGCAGGAGCGGGGTCACACGATCGTGCCCGAGGACCGCCCCGGGCACCTCGCCGACCTGCGGGAGAACCCCGAGGTGCGCCGCGCCCTGAACCTCGCGTGGATGCCGTACACCCCGGACTCGTTCCTGCGGATCCTGCTGGCCCACCCCGAGCGCCTGCGCGCCGCGGCGCCGGCCTCCCTCGACCCCGTCGCCCTGGCCCGTCTGGTCCGCCCCAAGTCGGCGCCGTGGACGGTCGAGGACGTGCCCCTGCTCGACGAGGTCGCCGAGCTGCTCGGCGGGGACGGCGAGCTCCAGCGCACCGACGCCGCTCGCGAGGCCGCGCAGCGGGCCGGGGACGTCGCCTACGCGCGCGAGGTGCTCGAGAACGTCGACACCTCGGGCATCGTGCGAGCCGAGGACCTCGCCGAGCAGGTGGGACGCGTGCGCGACGGCCGCACCCTGGCCGAGCGCGCGAGCGAGGAGCGCACGTGGACCTACGGCCATGTCGTGGTCGACGAGGCGCAGGAGAACTCCGGGATGATGTGGCGCGCCCTCATGCGGCGCTGCCCGACCAAGTCGTTCACGATCGTGGGAGATGTCGCCCAGACCTCCGCCGCGGCCGGCTCCGCCTCGTGGAGCGCGGCCCTCGGGCCCTTCGTGGGCGACCGGCTCGACGTCGAGGAGCTGACGGTCAACTACCGCACGCCCCGCCGGATCATGGACGTGGCGGTCGCGACGGCCGAGGCGCTCGAGCTGCCCGTGGCCCCCGTCTCCTCGGTCCGCGACGGCGAGCACCCCGCGCGCACGCACGCCGTCGCCGCGGAGTGCCTCGCCGAGACCGTGGCCCGCACCTGCCGGGATCAGCTCGCGACCGGTTCGGGCCGCGTCGCCGTGATCACGACCGAGGAGGGGGTCGAGGCCCTGGCCCGCTCACTGCGCGCCGACCGGGGCCTGCCGCGCGTGGGCACGGGCAGTGCGGGGATCGACGACGTCGTGGCCGTCATGACCGCGCAGGACGCCAAGGGGCTCGAGTTCGACGCGGTGGTGCTGGTCGAACCGGCCGCGGTCCTCGCCGCGCACGCCCGCGGCGCCGGTGACCTGTACGTCGCGATGACCCGCTCGACCCAGCGCCTGGACCTGGTGCATGCGGAGCCCCTTCCCGACGCGGTGCTCGAGGGGCTCGCGGCCGCTCCTGGCTGAGGTCCGCGCCGCGCCGGACAGCACGGCCGCCGACGCCGGGGCGGGGCGAAGAGAGACCGGCGGCCGCGGCTTCCCCTCCGCGACCACCGGTCGATCGTGCGCGATGCGCACGCGACACATCATAGAGGCATCGACGGCGGGCTCGGCGCACGGCGTCCGGATCGGCGTCTACGGTGTCGCCGGAGCGGCGGTCTCGGCGCCCTCCGCACGCAGACGCGCGATCGCGCTCTCGAAGTCCTCGAGGGACTCGAAGCCCTGGTACACGCTCGCGAAGCGGAGGTAGGCGACGAGGTCGAGCTCCTGCAGCGGCTGGAGGATCGCGAGGCCCACGTCATGGGCGTCGATCTCGGCCTGCCCGCTCTGACGGATCGCCTCCTCGACCTCTTGGGCGAGCAGAGCCAGCTCGTCGTCGGACACGGGCCGCCCCTGGCACGCCTTGCGGACGCCCGCGATCACCTTCGCGCGGCTGAACGGCTCGCTCACCCCCGAGCGCTTGACGACCGCGAGCGAGGCCGTCTCCAGAGTGGAGAACCGCCTCGAGCAGTTCGGGCACTGCCGGCGCCTGCGGATCGAGGCGCCGTCGTCGGCGGTCCGGGAGTCGACGACTCGCGAATCGGGGTGGCGACAGAAAGGACAGTGCACCCGCCCAGTTTATCGTGCGCAGCCCACTCGGCGCCCGGCGTCACCGCGGTGTTCGCCGCAGGCCGCCCGTCGAGCTCCCCCGACCCGCACGACCGCGTCAGCCGCCGGCGCCCTCGACCACGGGCAGGTCGAGCTGGGTGCCCGCGGTCACGCGCGTGGTGGAGAGGTCGTTGGCCTGCTGGACCTGGAGCACGTAGTCGCGGGGGTCCACGCCGTCGGGGGCGTAAGTGCGGGCGTACCCCCACAGGGTGTCACCGGGCTGGACCGTCACGGACACATACTGGGGGCCGCCGACCCAGTCGGCGAGCGCCGAAGGAGCGCCCGAGAAGATCATCGCGGTCGCGGCGAGGACGAGCAGGACGGCGAGCACGAGCAACGTGCGCACGGCGCGTCCGCGCCGTGTGAGCTCCAGTCGAACGCTCTTTCGAGCGCTCGCGCCTCCGCGGTGCGGACGGGCCGGAACGAGGGCCGGGGTGGCGGCGATGGTGGTCATGTCTCCGAACTCCTGTTCGATCGAATACGTGTACGACTGTAAGGGCGCCGCGGGCGACACGCAAGACACGATCGAACACCTGTTTGGTTTCGGTGCGTGCGACGCCTACTGTGGTCCTGAGATCACTCCACCAGGGGGGTCTGACATTCGAGCTCCCGCCGGCCACGACCGGACCGCACGCGGTGTCCGCGGCCGTACGGGGACGACGGCAGAGCTCGGGAGACGACGAAAGGCCCGCAGATGACGCCGATCACGCCGCGCGACTCCGCCCTCACGGACGGCGGGCCGTCGGGCGAGCTGTCCGCGCGCCAGCGCACGATCCTCGAGACCATCGCGGCGGCCATCGCCTCACGCGGCTATCCGCCGACGATGCGCGAGATCGGGGACGCCGTCGGCCTCACCTCGCCCTCCTCGGTGTCCCATCAGCTGCAGGCGCTCGAGCGCAAGGGCTTCCTGCGTCGCGATCCCAAGCGCCCCCGCGCGATGGAGATCGTCATGCCGGACGACGCCGGGGACCCCGGCGAGCCCGTCGCCGAGGCGCTGCCGTCCTCCCCCTCGGTCGCCGTCCCACTCGTCGGCCGGATCGCCGCGGGCGTGCCGATCACGGCGACCGAGCAGATCGAGGACATGTTCACCCTGCCCGAGCAGCTCGTGGGCAGCGGCGAGCTGTTCCTCCTGAACGTCGTCGGGGACTCGATGGTCGACGCCGCCATCTGCGACGGCGACTGGGTCGTCGTGCGCTCCCAGAGCGTCGCCGAGAAGGGCGAGATCGTCGCGGCCATGATCGACGGCGAGGCGACCGTGAAGACCTTCGTCCAGCGCGACGGGCACATCTGGCTCATGCCCCACAACCCGTCGTACGCCCCGATCCTCGGGGACGACGCGGAGATCCTCGGCAAGGTCGTCGCGGTCCTGCGCGCCGTCTGAGGACGGCGCCGCCTCACGCGCGGGCGAGCCTCTCGAGCGCGCCGAGCGCGACCTCGGGGTCCTGCGTGCGCCACAGCGGCGGCATCGCGCTCACCAGGAACGAGCCGTAGCGCGCGGTCGCGAGACGGGGGTCCAGCACGGCGACCATCCCGCGGTCCTCGACCGAGCGGATCAGGCGACCGGCCCCCTGGGCCAGCAGCAGCGCCGCATGCTGGGCCGAGATCGCCATGAAGCCGTTGCCACCGCGACTGCCGATGCGTTCCTGGCGCGCGGCCGTGAGCGGGTCGTCGGGCCGCGGGAACGGGATCCGGTCGATCGTCACCAGGCGGCACGCCCGCCCCTGCACGTCGACGCCCTGCCACAGCGAGAGGGTGCCGAACAGGCTCGTCGTCTCGTCCTCGCGGAAACGGCGCACGAGGTTCGTGATCGAGTCCTCGCCCTGCAGGCCGATCGGCAGGGCGGTGCGCGCGCGCACGTGCTCGGCGGCCAGCTCCGCCCCGCGCCGTGAGGAGAACAGGCACAGCGCACCGCCGCGCGAGGCCTCGACGAGCGCGGTGAGGTGGTCGAGCATCGCGAGCGACGGACCCTCGCGCCCCGGCGGCGGCAGCTGTCGTGCGATGTAGAGGATTCCCTGGCGCGCGTACGCGAAGGGACTGCCGACGTCGAGTCCGCTCCACGCGGAGGAATCTCCGCCACGCGGGGCGCGTTCGGCGTCCTGGCGATCGGCGGCTCGCAGGCCGATGCTGCCCGCGGGCGGCTCGAAGCGGCCGCCGAGGGCGAGCGTCGCCGATGTCAGCACCACGGTGCGGTCCTCGAGCACGGCGCCGCGCATCGCCCCGGCCACGCTGAGCGGCGCCACCTGGATGCTGCTACGGCCCGTGAGCTCGGAGTGGGAGACCGAGACGACGTCGTCCTCGTCGGGCGCCACGAGGCGCTCGCACACGTCGATGATCTTCTGCAGGTCGGCGCGGACGGCCTTGCGAGCGCCCGCTGCGGTCGCGTTCCCCTGCTCCCCCGCGTCCTTGGCGTCGGAATGGACGGCGCGGGCCTCGGTGCGCAGCAGCACGAGCGCGTCGAGCATGACGGGCGGCAGCTCGCCGATGACGCGGCCGTCGGGCATCTGCGCGAGCGCATCGCGCAGGGTCTCCCCCGCGTCGTCGAGGGCGGTCGCGGCCAGGCCGAGGCCGCGCAGCTCGCGGACGGCCCCGCGCACCATGGGGGCCGTGAGCGTCTCGGTGACGGCGCTCGTCACGCGGGAGACCAGGTCGTGGGCCTCGTCGACGACGAGCACGTCGTGCTCGGGCAGGATGCCGTGGCCGTCGAACGCGTCGATCGCCATCAGGGCATGGTTGGTGACGACCAGGTCGACGTCGCGCGCGATCGCGCGGTTGCGCTCGGCGAAGCAGGCCTCGACCATCGGGCACGAGCTGCCCAGGCACTGCGCTCCCGTGACCGAGACCTGCCGCCAGGCACGGTCCGAGACGGGGGCGGCGAGATCGTCGCGATCACCCGTGTCGGTCGTCTCGGCCCACTCGCGCAGGCGCCGCACCTGCTCGCCGAGGCGCTCGGAGCCCTCGCGCTCGCCGCCGGCGGCCGCCTCGGAGAACAGGGCCTGCGGGTCGAGGTCGTCCGGATAGCCGCCGTCGACCTTGTGCAGGCACACGTAGTTGCTGCGGCCCTTGAGCAGGGAGTAGGTGGGCGTGCGCGGCAGCTCGGCGGCGAGGGCCTCCACGAGCCGAGGGAGGTCCTTGCGCACGATCTGCGACTGCAGTGCGATCGTCGCCGTCGAGACGACGACCGTGCGACGGGACTCGACCGCGTGGCGCAGCGCCGGCACCAGGTAGGCGAGGGACTTGCCGGTGCCGGTGCCCGCCTGGACGAGCAGGTGCCGGCGCCCGCGCATCGCGGTGTCGACGGCCTCGGCCATCGCCGACTGCCCGGGGCGCGCGTCCCCACCCACGGCGCGGACCGCGGCGTCCATCAGGACGGACAGCGTGGGGGCGTCGAGGGTCGGTCCGGGAGCGGCGTCAGGCACCGATCCAGGCTAGTGCGCCGTCCCGACGATCCGGGTCAGGCGCGGTGGCTCCGCGGTGTGACGAGCGGCTCGCGCTCGCTCACGCCCCCGCGGTGAGCTCGGCGGCGAGCGCCGCGTCGACCCGGGCGTGCAGATGCGTGCCCTGCTCGACGTGCTCCTCGGACAGGATCTCGCCCGTCTCGTGCACGCGCGAGACGAGGTCCCCGCGCGTGTACGGGACCACCAGGTCCACCTCGACGGCGGGCCTCGGGAGGTGCTCGGCGATCAGCTCGCGCAGTTCCTCGATGCCCTCCCCCGTGCGCGCCGAGACCACGGCCGACAGCTCGACCTGGCTGCGGACCCGGGCGATCGTCTCGGGCTCGGCGATGTCGGCCTTGTTGAGCACGATGATCTCGGGCACGTCGAAGCCCTCGATGTCGCCCAGCACGGAGCGGACCGCGCGGATCTGCCCCTCGGGGTCGGGGTGGGCGGCGTCGACGACGTGCAGCAGCAGGTCGGCGTCCCCCACCTCCTCGAGGGTCGAGCGGAAGGCCTCGACGAGCTCGGTGGGCAGGTGACGCACGAAACCGACCGTGTCCGCGAAGGTGAACTCGCGACCGTCGGGCGTCACCGCCCGACGCACCGTCGGGTCGAGCGTCGCGAACAGCGCGTTCTCGACGAGCACCCCGGCGCCCGTGAGCCGGTTCAGGAGCGAGGACTTGCCGGCGTTGGTGTACCCGGCGATCGCCACGGCGGGGACGTCGCGGCGCTTGCGATCGGCACGCTTGGCCTGGCGCGAGGGC
>DAMDHZ010000053.1:0-7856 GCA_032101665.1 Brachybacterium sp.
ACGATCGTGCGCGGCGGGACGTCCTTCGTGACGACGGCCCCGGCGGCCACGACGGCGCCATCTCCGATCGTGACGCTAGGCAGGATCGTCGCGTTCGCACCGATCCACACCTTCGTGCCGACCACGACCGGCGCCGGGACCGTGGTGGCGCGGTGCTCCGGGTCGAGGTCGTGGTTGAGGCTCGCGATCACGACGTTGTGGCCGATCAGCGCATCGTCGCCGATCGTGATGCCGCCCTGGTCCTGGAAACGGCAGCCGCTGTTGATGAAGACCCGCTCGTCGGGCGTCGTCCATCGCGTGTTCAGCTCCATGCACAGGCGGATGGCCTCGTTCGCGAGGTCGTCCATCGCCCGGGCCAGATCGCTGCCCGGGAGGGCCGCCTCGCCGGCGTTCATCCTCCCGACGAACTCGTCGGTCTCCATGGGGGTTCTCCTTCGACTGGGGATGGCGGGCTGGCCCCGCCCATCATGGCGTCGGGACCGGGGCCCGCGCATCCTCCGATTCGCGGGGAGAGCTCATGCGGACGGGAGTCGCGTGCGTGATCCGGGGGCGCGAGTCGCTGGACGGCGCGGGCCACCTCTCCGGGATCGCGCGACTCGGCGTCCAGCGCGCGGTGGATCGTGAGGCCCTCGATGAGCGCGTCGAGCTGGCGCGCGCTCTCGGGATCGAACCAGCGTTCGAGGGCTGCGCGGCTGCGCGCCATCCACGCGGAGGTGATCGCGCGGTACTCCGGTCGGCGCGCGGCGAGGGTGTAGAGCTCGTGCGTGAGCACGAGGTCCCGGGAGCTGCCGAAGACGTCCTCCAGGATGATCGCGACGACCGCGTCCACCGCGGATGCCGCCCCGGTCGCCGCGACCATGCGGTGTTCGAAGCGCTCGGCGACCGTGGCCGAGAAGCGCGAGAACGCCTCGTGCAGAAGTTCGTCGATGCCCGTGAAGTAGTACGTCATCGACCCCAGCGGCACCCCGGCCGCCTCGGCGACCTTGCGATGTGACGTTCCGACCACGCCGGCCTCGGCGATCACGTCCAGGCACGCGTCGATGATGCGGTCGCGACGATCGGGGTCGTTGCGCCGGCCACGGCGGGTCCCCGGTGCGGCGTCAGCGGTCATCGTCCCGATCCCGGATCTCTCGCACCGCGATGCGATGCCCGACAGAGCGCCCAGCGTGCCGGGCGCGCTGTCGGGCATCGGGGGCAGAAGCGGTCATGACGAGGAGCGTAGCAGCCTCTGTGTACAGGTGTCCTCACATGTGTGTACGATCGTCCAGTTCCCGCCCCCCCCCCCGCCGAAAGCACCCGCCGCCCCATGTACGCCCTTCTCCTGGCGATCATCTACATCGCCTTCGTGAGCCTCGGACTGCCCGACTCCCTCGTCGGCGCGGGGTGGCCGGTCATGCACACCGATCTCGGGGTGCCCCTCGGCTTCGCGGGCATCCTGACGATGATCATCGCCGCCGGCACCATCGTTTCCAGCCTGCTGTCCGAGCGCGTCACGCGCCGCCTCGGCGTCGGCCTCGTCACCGCGATCAGCGTCGGCATGACCGCCGCCGCGCTGATCGGCTTCTCGATGTCGGGCTCGTTCTGGGTGCTGTGCCTGTGGGCCATCCCCTACGGGCTCGGCGCGGGCGCCGTGGACGCCGCGCTGAACAACTACGTCGCCCTCCACTACGCGGCCCGGCACATGAACTGGCTGCACAGCTTCTGGGGCGTGGGTGCGTCGATCAGCCCGTTCATCATGAGCCACGCCATCGGCGCCGGCGCGGGCTGGTCCGACGCCTACCAGAGCGTCGGCATCATCCAGGCGGTGCTCACCCTCGTGCTCGTCCTCAGCGTCGGCCTGTGGGGCCGGGTCCATCCCGTGGCCCCGCCGGTCCCGGCCGAGTCGCACGCGGAGACCGCCGATGCGTCACCCGGGGCCACGACCGGTCACGTGCCGCTCGGCAGGGCGCTGCGCATCCCCGGCGTCCTGCTCGTCCTCGGTGCCTTCCTCGCCTACTGCGCGGTCGAGTCCACCTCGATCCTGTGGGCCTCGGCCTACCTCGTCACCGATCGCGGGGTGGACGCGGCGACCGCTGCCGCGTTCGCGGCACTGTTCCTGCTCGGCATCACCGCAGGACGGTTCCTGGCCGGCTTCTTCGCCGACCGGATCGGCGACCGCGTCCTGATCCGCGGCGGCTTCCTCACCGTTGCCGCCGGCGTCGTCCTGATCGCCCTGCCGCTGCCCACCGACGTGCTCGCCTTGACGGGCCTGGCCCTCGCCGGATTGGGCAGTGCACCGATCTACCCGGCGATCATCCACTCGACCCCCGTGAACTTCGGACACCGCAACTCCCAGGCCATCATCGGCATCCAGATGGCCGCCGCGTATACCGGCTCCACCCTCGCGCCGCCCGTGTTCGGCGTCCTCTCGTCGTGGACCGGGACGTGGATCTTCCCTTTCTACCTCGTCGTCCTCGTCCTGCTCGGCCTGGGGATGTCCGAGGGGCTCCACCGGGTCGTCGCAGAGCCCGCCCTTCCGGCGGCCCGGGGCTGAGCGCCCCCGCCGTCAGCGCTCCACGCCCAGGCGGTCGAGCTCCTCGTCGATGATCCTCGGGTCGAGCTTGGTGAAGATCCCCGTGGGCTTCACGACGGGCGCTCCGACCTCGACGGCGTGATGGGACCACGCGGGAGCTCCCGAGTACTCGCCCGTGATGATCGGGTAGCTGGGACCCCCGTCGAGATCCTCGACCTCGCGCAGCTCCGGCATGGGGGCGATCCGACGGCTGCCGCCGAGGGCCTTCTCGACCTCGTTGGCGGAGAAGGGCAGGAACGGCGCGAGGATCGTGTTGAGGTCGGTGACGGCCTGGGCGAGCACGTGCAGCACCGTGGCCAGACGCTCGCGCTGGTCCTCGCCCTTCATCCGGAAGGGCTCGGTGCGCGAGACATACGCGTTGGCCTCGCTCACCAGGCGCATCGCCTCGGCGATCGCGGCCCGCTGACGGTGGACCCGGATCAGGGAGCCGACCGACTCGAAACCCGCCTCGATCTGGTCGAGCAGGGCGCGGTCGACGTCCTCGAGCTCGCCCGCCGCGGGGATCTGGCCGAAGTTCTTGGCGATCATCGCGGCGGTGCGGTTGACGAGGTTGCCCCAGCCGGCGACGAGCTCGTTGTTCGTGCGCGAGACGAAGTCGGCCCACGTGAAGTCGGCGTCGTGGGTCTCAGGCCCGGCCGCCGAGATGTAGTAGCGCAGCGCGTCCGGCTGGTAGCGCTCGAGCACGTCGCGCACGTAGATGACCACGCCCTTGGAGGAGGAGAACTTCTTGCCCTCCATCGTGAGGAACTCCGAGGAGACCACCTCGGTGGGGAGGTTGAGCTCACCGAACCGCCCCGGCTCGCCGCCGCGCTCGCCCGTGCCGTTGTGGCCGATCAGCTCCGCGGGCCAGATCTGGGAGTGGAAGACGATGTTGTCCTTGCCCATGAAGTAGTAGCTGAGCGCCTCGGGGTCGTTCCACCAGTCGCGCCAGCGCTCGGCGGCGCCCAGGCGGCGCGCCCACTCGATCGAGGCCGACAGGTAGCCGATCACCGCGTCGAACCACACGTACAGGCGCTTGGCGGGCTGGTCCTCCCAGCCCGGCACGGGGATGCCCCAGTCGATGTCGCGCGTCATCGCGCGCGGCTTGATCTCCTGGAGGAAGTTCTGCGAGAAGCGGATGACGTTGGGACGCCACAGCCCCGTCGCCTCGCGCTCATCGAGCCAGCGACCCAGCTCCCCGGCGAGCGCGGGCAGGTCCAGGAAGTAGTGGGTGGTCTCCACGAACGCCGGCGTCTCGCCGTTGATGCGCGAGACCGGGTCGATCAGGTCGGTCGGGTCGAGCTGGTTGCCACAGGTGTCGCACTGGTCGCCGCGCGCGCCCGGGGCACCGCAGATCGGGCACGTGCCCTCGATGTAGCGGTCGGGCAGCGTGCGGCCCGTCGACGGTGAGATCGCGCCCGACGTGGTCTGCTCGATCATGTAGCCGTTGTCCCGCACGGTGCGGAACATCTCCTGCACCACGGCGTAGTGGTTGCGCGAGGTGGTGCGCGTGAACAGGTCGTAGGACAGGCCCATCGCGACCAGGTCCTCGACGATGACCCGGTTGTTGCGGTCCGCGAGCTCGCGCGCGCTGATTCCCTCGCCGTCGGCGGCGACGAGGATCGGGGTCCCGTGCTCGTCGGTGCCCGAGACCATGAGCACGTCATTGCCCGCCATGCGCATGTACCGCGAGAAGACGTCCGCGGGGACGAAGGCGGCGACGTGGCCGATGTGGCGGGGGCCGTTGGCGTACGGCCAGGCGACGGAGGTCAGGACTCTGCTCATGGGGCATGAGTCTACGGTGGGCGCGCGACGGCACGACCCGACGGGAGCCCCGATACGCTGGGCACATGAGCACCGAAGGACTTGCCGCAGCCCAGCAGAAGATGCGTGACGAGGGCGTCGCCCAGACCGCGATCGACGTCTTCACCCGCTACTACGACCAGCTCGAGCAGGGCGTCACCGGGTCCATCCCGGAGGACACGATCGACCCGTACCTCGATCCGCCGACGCTCGACGACGTGCGCATCGACCCGTACCGGGCCAAGGACGCGTTCGACAAGCTCGTCGTCATCAACCTCAACGGCGGCCTGGGCACCTCGATGGGCCTGGACCGGGCCAAGACCCTGCTGCCCGTGCGCGACGGCAAGAACTTCCTCGAGATCCTCGTCGAGCAGGTGCTCGCGGCCCGTGCCGCGACGGGAGCTCGCCTCCCGCTGCTGTTCATGAACTCCTTCCGCACCCGGGCGGACACCCTCGCCGTGCTCGAGCAGTACCCGGACCTGCCCGTCGGCGACCTCCCCCTGGACTTCCTGCAGAACAAGGAGCCCAAGCTGCGGGCCGACGACCTCACGCCCGTGCAGTGGGACGCCGACCCCACGCTCGAGTGGTGCCCGCCGGGCCACGGCGACCTCTACACGGCGCTGCAGACCTCCGGAGTGCTGCGCGCCCTGCTCGACGCGGGATTCCGCTACGCCTCGGTCTCCAACTCCGACAACCTCGGCACCCTGCCCCACCCCGTGCTCGCCTCGTGGTTCGCCGAGAGCGGCGCACCCTACGCCGCCGAGCTGTGCCGGCGCACCGCGGCCGACCGCAAGGGCGGCCACCTCGCCGTGCGCACGAGCGACGGCCGGCTGATCCTGCGCGACACCGCGCAGACGCCCGCCGAGGAGATGGACTACTTCACCGACGAGCACCGCCACCCGTTCTTCCACACCAACAACCTGTGGTTCGACCTCGAGAAGCTCGACGAGGTGCTGCGGGCGAACGACGGCGTGATGCCGCTCCCGCTCATCCGCAACGAGAAGACCGTCGACCCCTCCGACAAGGCCAGCACCCCCGTGTACCAGATCGAGTCGGCGATGGGCGCGGCCATCGAGGTGTTCGACGGGGCCACCGCGATCGTCGTGCCCCGCGACCGGTTCCTGCCCGTCAAGGCCACGAGCGACCTGCTGTTGATCCGCTCCGACGCGTACGCGCTCGACGAGCGCTGGGCGCTCGTCCGGCAGGTCGATGCGGTCCCGACCGTGAGCCTCGACGCCGACCACTACAAGCTGATCGACGACTTCGAGGCCCGCTTCCCGGCCGGGGTGCCGTCCATCAAGGACGCCCGCTCGCTCACCGTCGAGGGCGATCACCGCTTCGGCGCGCACGTGGCCGCGCGCGGCGACGCCGTCGTCGGCCCCGAGGATCCGGTTGAGATCCCCGAGGGCACGGTGATCGGCGGCTGACTCCCGCCCGCGCTTGCGGGTGACGCGACGTCACCGTGTAGAGCGTCCGCGACGCGCTGCTGGCCTTCCTCGACGTGGGTGGCATGGCACCGCCCCGCTGAGGGCGGACGTCAGTCCCGGCCGCGCGCGTAGCCGCCGAGGCCCACCAGGTCCAGCTGGTGCGGCAGCGGGTTGCCGAAACGGTGGTTCGTCGCGCTGATCGCCTGCTCGTGGAGGAAGGACAGCAGTTCGATGCGTCCGCTCGCGACCACGGGTCCCGTGAACAGGGCCACCTCGACGCGCTCGGAGATCGCCCGCAGCAGCGCCTCGTCCGCCTCACCGATGAGTCGAACCCGCTCGCGGCCGAGCGAGGCGATGCGGCCGGCGAACTGCTCGGCCGTCTCGACCGAGACCGGCACGTCGGTGCCCACGGCCTCGGCCACGACGTCCCGCAGGGCCGTATCGGCGACCGAGACCTCCACGTCGGCGCCCACGGTCGCGGCGGCGTGCAGCACGCGCCGCAGCGCCGCCTCGCCGGTGCCCGCGGCACTGCGCACGACGGTCGGGACCGGCAGGTGGCGCAGCACGTTGATCTCGCCGTGCAGGTCCTGCCGGTCGCGCGGCGCGAACGTGGTCGCGAGGTGCTCGCGATCGCTGTGGCGCGCGTCGGCGAGCCAGGTCTCGTCGTCGCGGTCCGTGCGCGCGTCGGCGACGTCGACCAGGTGGACCAGATAATTCGGACCACCGGCCTTCGCGGTCTGCCCGATGGCGGAGCGCTTCCACCCGCCGAACGCCTGACGCTCGACGATCGCGCCCGTGATCCCGCGGTTGACGTAGAGGTTCCCGGCTTCGACGCGAGCGGTCCAGTGCGCGATCTCGTCGGGGTCGAGCGAATGCAGTCCCGCGGTCAGCCCGTAGGCGGTGCCGTTCTGCATCCGGATCGCGTCGTCGAGCGTGTCGGCGTGCATGATCCCGAGGATCGGGCCGAAGTACTCGGTGAGGTGGTACTCGGAGCCCTCGCGGACGCCCTCGCGCACACCCGGGGACCACAGCCGGCCGGTCTCGTCGAGCTGCTCGGGCCGCGAGAGCCACTGCTCGCCGGGGCCGAGCGTGGTCAGGCCTGCGGCGAGCTTGCCCGCGGCGGGCTCGATGACCGGGCCCATCTGCGCGGTGGGATCGGTCGGATAGCCGATCGGCAGGCTGAGCACGGCGTCGGCGAGCTGGCTGCGGAAGCGCCGCGAGCGGCTCACCGAGCCGACCGTGATCACGAGGGAGGCCGCGGAGCACTTCTGGCCCGCATGGCCGAAGGCGCTCAGTGCGACGTCCTTGGCCGCGAGGTCGAGATCGGCCTGCGGCGTCACGATGATCGCGTTCTTCCCGCTGGTCTCGGCCTTGACGCGCAGCCCGGGCCGCCAGCGAGCGAACAGCGAGGCGGTGTCGTAGGCGCCGGTGAGGACCAGCTGGTCGACCCGCTCGTCGGAGATGAGGGCCTGGCCCACCTCGTTCTCGGGCGCGTCGAGCAGGATCAGCACGTTTTCGGGCACACCCGCCTCGTGCAGCAGCTGCACGAGCACGGCGCCCGTGCGGCGGGCCTGCGGGGCCGGCTTGACGATGACGGCGCTGCCGGTGACGAGCGGCGCCGCCATGCCGCCCGTCGGGATCGCGATGGGGAAGTTCCACGGCGGGGTCACGAGGGTGAGCGGGCGCGGCGTGACCGTCAGATCGTCCTGGGCCTCGAGGGCCTCCATCTGGTCGGCGTAGAACAGCAGGAAGTCCATGCCCTCGGAGACCTCAGGATCCCCCTGCTCGAGCATCTTGCCGGTCTCGGACGCCGCGACCTCGAGTAGCTGGTCGCGATGGGCCGCATACACCTGCGCGGCGCGGCGGAGCACACCGGCGCGCTCGGCGACGGGGCGGGCGGCCCACGCCGGCTGCGCGCCGAGCGCCCGCCGGATCGCGACGTCGACCTCGTCGGTCGTGGAGATCACGGCGGCGTCCGCCTCCGCCTGCCCGAGGCGTGAGGTGCGGATCCGGTGCGTGATCTGCTCGGCCCACTCCTGGTTCGCGCGGGTCGACAGGTCCGTATCCGGAGTGTT
>DAMDHZ010000053.1:7866-21752 GCA_032101665.1 Brachybacterium sp.
AGCTCGGGCAGGGCGCCGCGGGCCCTCTCGGCCGTGCGGTCCTGGGTGCGGTGGGTGGCAGCGGGCTCCTCGCCGAGCGCGCGCTCGAGGGCCCGACGGAATCGTCCCTCCTCACGCTCGAACAGCTCGCCGCTCGACTCGAGCTCGAAGACGGCCGACATGAAGTTCTCGGACGAGGCGTTCTCCTCGAGCCGGCGCACGAGATAGGAGACGGCGACGTCGAACTCGCGCGGGGAGACCACGGGCACGTACAGGCGCATCGAGCCGACCGACTCTCGGACGACCTGCTGCTGGCCCGGCGCCATGCCCGCGAGCATCTCGAACTCGACCCGCTCGTCACCGGGGCGGACGCCGCGGGACTGCAGGAGCAGATGCGCGAAGGCGATGTCGAACAGGTTGTGGCCGGCGACGCCGACGTACAGCGCGTCGAGGGAGGCGGGCTCGAGAGCCGCGAGCAGCACGCGCTTGTACTGGGCGTCGGCCTCCTCCTTGGAGTGGAACGGCGCCTGGTCGATCCCGTGGAGCGCCGCGTCGACCTGCTCCATCGCGAGGTTCGCGCCCTTGACCACGCGCACCTTGATGGGCGCGCCGCCGCGGGCCACGCGATCGCTCGCGAAGGCCTGGAGGCGGCGGAGCGCTCCGAGGGAGTCGGGCAGGTAGGCCTGCAGCACGATGCCCGTGCGAAGCCCCATCAGCTCGGGCCGGTCCAGGAGCTTCTCGAACACGTCGAGGGTGAGCTCGAGGTCGCGGTACTCCTCCATGTCCATGTTGATGAAGCGCGGGGTGTCCGAGCGCGCGGCGTCGAGGTAGAGCGGCAGGAGGGTCTCGACCACGTGGTCGGCCGTCTCGCGCGCGCCCCACAGCGCGAGGTGGTCCACGATCGAGGAGACCTTGATCGAGGCGTAGTCGACGTCGGGGCGCGCGATCAGCTCGCGCACGCCCTGGAGGCGCCGGCTCGCCTCGCGGGTCCCGAGCACGGCCTCGCCGAGCAGGTTGATGTTGAGCTCGGTCCCGTCGGCCCGCAGTCGTGCGATCGAGCGGCCCAGGTGGGGGTCGCGCGCGTCGAGGATCAGATGGGACACCATGCGACGCATGACCGCCTGGGCGGCGGGCACGACGACGTGGGGCAGCGAGGGTGCGAGCGAGCCGCCGAAACCGAGGATGCGGCGCAGCGGAGCCGGCAGGAAGGCAGGCGGGTCCGCGGCGAGACGTCGCAGCTCGACCGCGGCGGCTCGCGGGTCCTCGGGGCGGATCACCCGGTCGACGAAGGCGACCGTGAAGTCCAGTCCGCGCGGGTCCTTGAGCAGGTCCGCGAGCATCGTCGCCTGCTGCGGGGTCGGTCGCCGGGCGGCGGCGGCCACCCACGCGCGCACCTGGGCGGTGACCGCCTCGGGGGTGACGGGGGCGGGGAGTGCGACGGGGGCGGCGGGAACGGGGGTGGACAACGGCGTCTCCTGGAAACGACAGCGATGCAGCGCGGTGCCCGCACTGCCAGTACGGCGGGCGGCGTCTCCCGGACGGGGCCCTCGTGCGATTGTAGGGCGGACCGCAGAGCCCGACAGGACGGTCGGGGCGGAGCCCGACGTGTGACTCGCAGCACCCGGTGTGCCACGATGGACGGGTCCGATACCCCACCCTTTGGAGGTCATCATGAAGAAGCTCATCCTCGTCATCGGTCTCGCCGTCGGTTTCGTGCTCGGCTCGCGCATGGGCCGCGGCCCCTACAACAAGCTCGAGCAGACCGCCCGCCAGTTCGCCGACGACCCGCGGGTCCAGGAGAAGGTGGGCCAGGCGCGCGACACGGCCGCGACCGCCGCCCGCGACGTCGCGACCACCGTCAAGGAGAAGGCGCCCGAGGTGAAGGAGGCCGCGAAGGACAAGGCCGCCGACGCCGCCGACACGGCCAAGGACAAGGCCGGCGACGCCGCGAAGAAGACCACCTCGCGGGACGGCGGGAAGAACCCCCATGGCGACGCGACGACCGCGCCGGCCGCCGACACCCAGGGCCGCCGCGCCGCATCGTCCGGCGGCGATGCCCAGGTGGGCGAGGGCAAGCTCGAGAGCTGACCCTCTCCCGCCCCGACGACGGGCCCATCTCGCACCAGCGAGGTGGGCCCGTCGTCATGCGCCGTGCGCTGCGCCGATCACTGCGCTCCCCGCGGCCGCCTGCTCGCGCATGAAGCACGCCCCGCACAGCGACTCGTAGGTGACGGCCGCCCCGTCGTCGATCGCGACCTGGTCCCCCTCGAACACGTGGCGTCCGTCGACCAGGCGGCAGTTGAGCTCCGCCTGCGAGCCACAGCGGCACATCGTCGGAAGCTTCTCGAAGTTGTCCGCCAGCTCGAACAGGCGTCGCGAGCCTGGGAAGACGCGAGTCAGGAAGTCCGTGCGCAGCCCGTAGCAGATCACCGAGATGCCGTCGACCTTGGCGACGAGGAACAGCTGGTCGACCTGGTCGGCCGTCAGGAACTGCGCCTCGTCGACGAGCACGCACTGCAGGGGCCGCAGCCCGTGGGCATCGGCCGCGGCGGCGATCCGCGCCCGCAGGTCCTCGTCGGGCTCGACGAGCACGTCCACCCGGCGCCGGGCGCCACCGCGCGCGACGACCCAGTCCTCGCCCTTGGAGTCCACGGCGGGCTTGACCGTGAGGGTCGGCAGCCCCCGCTCGGCGTAGTTGTACGCGGTCTTGATCAGGGTGTCGGACTTGCCCGAGTTCATCGCCCCGTACTTGAAGTGCAGCTTGGCCATGGGTCAGATCTCCGGTGCTCGGCAGGCGGTGGGCGCTCGGGCGTGCGAGGTGCCGCCTGCCCCGAGCAGTCTACGGCGCGCGGGCAGACCGCTCCGGATCGCCGAGGGCGAACACGGCCCCGAGGTCCCCGGTGCCCTGCGCCATACTTGCCGTGGTGCGCGACAGCCCGCACCACGGAGGAGGAACCGTGAGCCACGAGCGTCATCGGGCATCGCGCAATGCGTCGCCGAGGAAGCCGTACACGCGCAAGAACCACGCGATGAGGAGCGGGCGCAACCACCTGAGCCGGCGGCTGTCCGCGGGCGATCCGCTGAGCGAGCAGCTCCCCGCCCGGCGCATCCCGGTCGGCGTCTCGAGCTCCTCCGTGTTCCCGCTCCCGGTCGAGGACTGCTTCCGCCTGGCCGACCACATCGGCTACGACGGCGTCGAGATCATGGTCTCGGTCGACAAGACGAGCCGCGACGTCGCGGCCCTCGCCGCCTTCTCGACCGAGTACCGCCAGCCGATCCTCTCGCTCCATGCGCCGACGCTCTTCCTCCTGCAGCACGTCTGGGGCTGGGACCCGTGGAACAAGGTCGTCAAGACGCTGCAGATGGCCGTGGATCTCGCGTGCCCCACCGTGGTCGTGCATCCGCCGTTCCGCTGGCAGGGTTCGTACGCCAAGGAGTTCGTCGAGGGCGTCGCCACGCTCGAGGCCGAGTACGGGGTCCAGATCGCCGTGGAGAACATGTACCCGTGGCGCCTCGGGGTGCGCGAGGCGATGATCTACATGCCCGACCACGACCCGACCGACGAGCAGTACCAGAACGTCACCGTGGACCTCTCGCACGCCGCGACCGCGGGCGACGACGCGCTCGCGATGATCGACCGCCTCGGAGACCGGCTCTCGCACGTGCACATGTGCGACGGCTCGGGCTCGACGACCAAGGACGAGCACCTGCCTCCGGGGGAGGGCAGCCAGCCGTGCGCCGAGGTGCTGCGCCGCCTGTCCAACCGCGGGTGGAGCGGCTCGGTCGTGCTCGAGGTCTCCACGCGCGGGCGCCGCGGCCCCACCGCGCGCGAGGACATCCTGCGCCAGTGCCTGATGTTCACCCGCTCCCACCTGGGGCATGAGCTCGGGGCCGCCGAGAGCTGAGCGGTCCTCCTCTTCCGCCGAGGGACCTCCGTCACGCGCCCAGGCGCCGAGCAGGTTCGGGATGGAACAATGGTCCGGGCCCTGCGCCCGGAGGGCTGAGCGACGAGAGCACGGACGAAGGTACAGGCTTGAACGGGAACACCACATTCGTTCATCGGAACACGGCCCTGCTGGCGGTCGAGGCGACCGAGGCGCAGGTCCCCGTGTCCTCCGATCAGATCGACGAGTGGCTCACCCCGGCCCGCCGCCGCCTGCGCCTGCCCAAGGGCGTGCTCCAGCGCGTCGCGGGGGTCTACGAGCGCCGCTGGTGGAAGGACCCCGAGAACGGTTGGCGTCAGGGCATCGTGCTCGCCGCCGAGCGCGCGATGTCCAAGGCCGGGATCACCCGTGACCAGGTGGGCCTCATGATCAACGCCTCGGTCTCCCGCCAGCACCTCGAGCCGGCCGTCGTCACCTCCGTGCACGACGCGCTCGGGATGCCGACCTCGTGCATGGACTTGGACATCACCAACGCGTGCCTCGGTTTCGTCAACGCCATGACGATGGCCGCGGGGATGATCGACGCCGGCCAGATCGAGTACGCCCTCGTGGTCGGCGCCGAGGACGTCGAGGAGGTCCAGCGGTCCACGATCGACCGGCTCAACGCCAAGGGGTCGACCAAGGCCGACTTCACCAACATGTTCGCCTCGCTCACGCTCGGCTCGGGCGCCGCCGCGGCCGTCCTGGGCCGGGCCGACGCCCACCCCGAGGGGCATCGCCTCACGGGCACGCAGGCCCGCGCCGGCACCCAGCACCACGAGCTGTGCATCGGCGACATGGACGACATGAAGACCGACAGCGCCGGGCTCCTCGAGAACGGGATCGAGCTCATCATGGAGACGTGGCGCGCCGCCAACGAGGCGGGCCTCGACCTGCGCGGCGTGGACCACGTCATCCCGCACCAGGTGTCGATGGTCTACACGCGCAACTTCGCCAAGATCAGCGGGGTGGGCATGGAGAAGATCCCCGTCACCTTCCCCGACTGGGGCAACGTGGCCGCCGAGGCGGTCCCCATGACGCTCGCCAAGCATCAGAGCAGCATCGAGCGCGGGGACCGCGTGCTCCTGCTCGGCGTCGGCTCCGGATTGAACACCGCCTTCATGGAGGTCCAGTGGTGAACGAGACGACCCGCGACGACGTCCCCGCGCTGCCCGGGGTGGACCCGCGCACCTCGCGCCGGGTGACGGTCCGCGACCACGCGGGGATCGAGCGCACCTGGCACCTGCTGGACTCCGCGCCGCTCCTGGCCGAGCGCGGCGTCGAGCCCGAGGGCACTTTGCTGTGCGTGCACGGCAACCCCACCTTCTCCTTCCTCTACCGCTCGCTGATCCGAGGCGACATCCCGTGGCGTGTGATCGCCGTCGACCAGCTCGAGATGGGCTGGTCCGAGCGCACCGGCACGACCCGCCTGCTGCAGGACCGCATCACCGATCTCTCGCTCCTGACCGACGCCCTCGGTCTGCGGGGCCCCGTCGTCACCGTCGGCCACGACTGGGGCGGCATCGTGTCGGTCGGCTGGGCGCTCGACAACCGTCACGACGTGGTCGGCATGGTCCTGACCAACACCGGCATCCACCAGGAGCTCGGCCAGTCGCTGCCGCGCGCTCTCGAGCTCGCGACCTCGCCGGGCTTCCTGCCCGTCTCGACCTCGCTGACCGACGCGTTCCTGCGCACCACGCTCGCGCTCTCGGACCCGCCGCTGGCCCCCGAGGTGCGCGCGGCCTACCTCGCGCCGTACCGGACGCGCGCGCGCCGCGCCGGCATCGAGGCCTTCGTCGCGGACATCCCCGCCGACGCGGACCATCCCAGCCGCGCGACGCTCGAGCGCCTGGCGAGCGGCATCCGCGAGCTGACCGTGCCCACCCTGTTCGCGTGGGGGCCGCGCGACATCACCTTCTCCGACCGCTACCTGCGCGACCTCGTCGAGCGCGTGCCCCATGCGGACGTGCACCGCTTCGAGGGAGCCTCCCACCTCGTGTGGGAGGACGCCGACGTCGCCGGGCTGGTCGCGACCTGGCTCGCGACGACCTTCGGGAGGGGCCGCGACGCCGAGGCGGAGGCCGCGCGCACGAGCGGTGCGGCCGAGGAGAGCCCGCGCATCGGCGCCCCCATCTGGGAGCTCGCCGCCGACTCGCGCCACGCCCACGAGGCCGCCGTGGTCGAGATGAGCGGCCCCGGCCGCGAGGGCCGCGAGGTGACGTGGGGCATGCTCGCGAGCCGGATCGACGACATCGCCGCGGGGCTGCTCGCCCACGGCCTGCGGCCGGGGGAGCGGGCCGTGATCCTCGTGCCCCCGGGGGCCGACCTCACCGCGATCCTGTACGCGTGTCTGCGGATCGGTATCGTCGCCGTGGTCGCGGACGCGGGGCTCGGCGCCGACGGTCTCACGCGCGCCGTCGTCGGCTCCCATGCCGACGCCGTGATCGGCGTCCCCAAGGCCCTCATGGGGGCGCGCGCCCTGGGCTGGCCGGGGCGACGCATCTCGGTCGAGACCCTCCCCACCGTGGACCGCACCGTGCTCGGTGTCGACACCTCGATCACCCGTCTGGCCGCCGAGGGGCGCCAGATGCGCGAGCTCGGCGCTCCGCTCGCCGCCGCCTGGCCGCAGGCCGACGACGACGCGGCGGTGCTGTTCACCTCGGGCTCGACGGGCCCGGCTAAGGGTGCCGTCTACACCCACCGGCAGCTCGCCGCGATGTTCGCGGCCGTCGGCGCGACCCTCGAGCTCGACCCGAGCCGCGGCCTCGTGGCCGGCTTCGCGCCCTTCGCCCTGCTCGGCCCGGCCCTCGGCGCGCCGTCGGTCGTCCCCGACATGGACGTGACCCGGCCCGGCGAGCTCACCGCGAGAGCCCTCGCGGCCGCCGTCGCCGCGCTCGGGGCGCCCGCCGTGTTCACGGCGCCTGCCGCGCTGCGCAACCTCCTGGCCACCGCGGGCGTCCTCGACGAGGCCGACCGCGCGGCGCTCGCCCGGGTGCCCAGCTACTTCTCGGCCGGGGCCCCCATTCCCGCCCCCCTGCTGCGGGAGCTGCGGACCCTGCTGCCCTCCGCACGCGCGCTGACCCCGTACGGGATGACCGAGTGCCTCGCCGTGACCGCGATCGATCTCGAGGGCATCGGCGCCGCAGGCGAGGGAGCAGGCGTCTGCGTCGGCACGCCCGTGCCCGGCGTCGAGATCGCGATCGCGCCGATGGACGAACAGGGCACGGCCACCGACGACGTGACCACCGCGCCCGGCCGCACCGGGGAGATCCTCGTCCGTGCCGCGCACGTGCGCGACCGCTACCTCATGCTGTGGGGCACGACCCACCGCTCCCGCCGCTTCCCCACCTGGTACGCGACGGGCGACGTCGGCCACCTCGACGGCGCCGGACGGCTGTGGGTCGAGGGCCGAGCGGCGCACGTGCTCGCGACCGCCCACGGCCTCGTCACCCCGGTGCGGGTCGAGTCGGCGGCCGAGTCCGTGCCCACCGTGCGGCGTGCGGGTGCCGCGGCCGTGGGTCCGCGCGGCACCCAGCAGGTCGTGGTCGTCGTCGAGCTCGAGGACGGCTATCGTCCCGGCCGCGCGGGCACGCCGCGCCCGGCGACGCCCGCGCTGCAGGAGGCCGTGCGCCGCGCCGTGCGCGAGGCCGCCGGTCCCGAGGTCGTCTCCGTGTTCACGACCCGCTGCCTGCCCACCGACATCCGCCACAACTCCAAGATCGACCGGAGCGCGCTGTCGGCCTGGGCGGAGACGGCGCTCCAGGGCAAGCGGGCGGGCCGGCCGTGAGGGTCCTCGTCACGGGCGCCTCCGGCATGCTCGGCGGGGCCGTCGCCACGGCCCTGCGTGATCGCGGCGACCGCGTCCGCGCCTTCCAGCGCCGCCCCGCCGGCCTGGCCGGCGTCGAGGACGTGCTCGGCTCGCTCACCGAGCCCGCCGACGTCGCGCGCGCCGTCGAGGGGATGGACGCCGTCGTGCACCTCGCCGCGAAGGTGTCGATCTCGGGTCCCGAGTCCGCGTACGAGGCCGTCAACATCGGCGGCACCTCCCACCTGCTCGAGGGAATGCGCGCCGTGGGTGGCGGGCGGCTCGTCAACATCTCCTCGCCCTCGGTCGCGCACCTGGGCACCTCGATCGTCGGCCTCGACGCGACGCCCGCCGACCCGACCCACGCGCGCGGCCCCTACGCGCGCACCAAGGCCGCCGCCGAGCTGCTCGCGATGGGCGCCGACGGAGCCGACGGTCTGCTCGTCACCTCGGTCCGTCCCCACGTGGTGTGGGGCCCGGGGGACACGCAGCTCGTCCAGCGCATCGTCGAGCGCGCCGCGCACGGCCGCCTGCCCCTGCTCGACCAGGGCCTCGCCCTCATCGATACCACGTACGTGACCAACGCGGCCGAGGCGATCGTCGCCGCCGTCGACCGGATCGACGACGTGCACGGCGAGAGCTTCGTCGTCACCAACGGCGAGCCCCGCACGGTGCGCGACGTGCTCGGCGGGATGTGTGACGCGGCCGGCGTCCCGCGGCCCACGCTGCACGTCCCCGGCGGCCTGGCCCGCTGGGCCGGCCGCGTGATCGAGAGGGTCTGGGACGTCCGCCCCGGTGGTGACGAGCCGCCGATGACAGAATTCCTCGCGGAGCAGCTCTCCACGGCCCACTGGTTCGACCAGCGCCGCACCCAGGAGCGCCTGCGGTGGACGCCGCGGGTGAGCATGGAGGCAGGGTTCGACGAGCTCGCCCGCTACTTCGCCCTGCACCCCGTCACCCGCTGACGCGGCGCCCGTCCCGGGAGACCACACGCCATGAGCACCCCAGAGCCCGCCTCCGATGCCGCGCTGCTCGCCGAGATCGACGCCGAGCTCGCCGCCGAGGAGTCCAGCCGCCGTCGCGCCTCCTCCCGCACGACCGGCGCCGTGCTGCTGATCGGCGCGGCCGTCGCGTGGATCGCCGCGCTCGCGCTGCTCGTCGACAAGCTGCAGCTGCTCGCCGACCCCGGCGCGACCCTGGGCTGCGACATCAACCCGTTCATCTCGTGCGGCGACGTGATGATGACGTGGCAGGCCTCGGCGTTCGGCTTCCCCAACATGGCGCTCGGCCTCGCCGGTTTCGCCATCATGGGCAGCGCCGGCTCCCTGCTGCTGTCCCGAGCCGCGCTCCCGCGCTGGTACCGCTGGGCGGTCCTGGGGGGCATGACCTTCGCCTTCGCCTTCGTCCACTTCCTCGCCATCTCCGCGATCTTCGTGATCGGCGCGCTGTGCCCGTGGTGCATGGTGGTGTGGGCGACGACGGCGCCCATGTTCTTCTCGACCCTCGCGCACGCGATCGAGGAGGGGGACCTGCGCTCGCCGCGCGCCCTCGCCGGCGCGCTGCGTCACTGGGCGCTGTGCACGCTCGCGTGGTACGTGCTCGTGGCGGTCGTGATCTTCCTGGCCTTCTTGCCGCAGTGGATGGGCATGCTCGGCGTCTGAGAGCGCCGGGGAGGGCCGGCAAGTCCTCCCCACGTCGGCGTCGTCCCCCACCGGACCGGGCGCGAGGACACCGATGACGCGACCGCCCTAGCGTCACCGCATGGGCAGGCATGAGGCACGCGTACGCACCGAGGGTCACCGAGCCCAGGAGCCGCTCGCCGAGGTGATCGATCACCGCCCGCGCCCGCGTCGCCGCACCTGGCGGGACCTGCCCCGACCGAGCCGCCCCGCCCTGCTCGGCGTCGCGCTGCTGGTCGCCGTGGGGGCGGGCGCCGTGCACCTCTCGACGGCCGGCACCGCGCTCCCGGATGCCGAGCGGGCGATGCCCACGGTCTCGGTGAGCGCCCCGGCGGAGCCGGTCGCCGAGGAGGCGCACGAGGCCGACGCCGCGGTCACCACCACGGTGCCGACCGCGGCGGCGAGCGGTGGGACGGTCGTGGTGCACGTGACGGGCGCCGTGAACGCTCCCGGCGTGGTCGAGCTGCCCGCCGGGTCCCGCGTGGACGACGCCGTGACCGCGGCCGGAGGAGCCCGGGACGACGCCGACCTCGCGGCCGTGAACCTCGCCCGCCCCGCGGCGGACGGCGAGCAGATCCACGTGCCCGTGCCCGGCGAGGAGGCGCCCGCCGCCGCACCGGTCACGGAGAGCGCGCCCGCGCCGGGCGGCGCCTCCGAGCCGGCGGGCGCGGGGACCGGGGGGCTCGTCGACCTCAACACCGCCGACGCGGCCGCCCTCGACGAGCTGCCGGGCGTCGGGCCCGCGATCGCCCAGCGCATCATCGAGCACCGGGAGGCCAACGGGCCCTTCACGCGCGTCGACGACCTCGAGCAGGTGCCGGGCATCGGACCGGCCACGCTCGAGAAGATCCGTGCGCACGCGACGGTCTGAGGCTCGACCCGTGCCGGGCCGCCCCGACCTGCGTCTGCTGCCGGCCGCATGCGTGCTGTGGGTGCTCGCCGCGATCGGCACCGCCCAGGGCGTGCGGGGCGCCATCGCGGCGCTCGGCCTGCTTACCGCGCTGGTGCTGGTGGCGGTGCTGCTCACGGGCCGACGCGAGGCCCTGCGCCTCCTGGCCGGGCATGCGGCCCTCGTCGGGATCGGGCTGTGCCTCCTGCTCCCGGCCCTCGCGCGCTACCAGAGCGCCCGTGACCTGCTCGAGCACGCCGCCGCCGAGCACCTGGTCGTGACGCTCACCGTGCGCCCCGTCGCCGACGCCGAGGCTCCGCGCGGCGCGGCGGCCTGGAACGACGGGACGGTGCAGTTCATCGCGGACGCGCGGCGCGGCGAAGCCCGGCTCGGCCGTGACCGGGCGACCCTGCCGACTGTCGTGCGGGTGCTCGTGCGCGGTGCCGCCGCCGAGCCGGTCCGCGACGGCACGCCGGGCACGCTGGGCACGGTGCACGCGGGGGACTCGGTCCGTGTGACCGGCACGATCTCCGTCGACAGCTCGCTCGTGGTGGTGCGGGTCGGTGCCGTCGAATCGCTCGTCCCCGCTGACGGGGTGCGCGCCGGGCTGCGCGCCCACGCCCGGGAGGTGACCGCCTCCCTCCCGTCCGACGAGGCCGCCCTCGTGCGCGGCATGACCTCGGGGGACACGACGGGCATGTCCCAGGAGGCGGAGGACGCCATGCGCACCGCGGGCCTGTCCCACCTGGTCGCGGTCTCCGGGGCCAACATCGCCCTCGTGCTCGGCGCGGTGCTGGGTCCGCTGCTCCTGCTCGGCGTGCCCCGCCGCGTGCGGATCGTGGCCGCAGCGGCCGTCGGCGCCGCCTACGTGGCCCTCGTCGGCGACCAGCCCAGCGTCGTGCGCGCCGCGACGATGGCCCTGCCCCTGCTCGCCGCCCGCTTCGCGGGCGTGCGTGCGTCCCCGATCGCCGCGCTCGCCGCGACCCTCGCCGTGTGGACGACGGTCTCCCCGCAGACCGCCTCGTCGATCGGCTTCGTGCTCTCGGCGCTCGCGACCGGCGCGATCCTGATCCTCGCCCCGCCCGCCGCGCGCGCGATCGTCGAGCTGAGCCGCGAGCGCCTCGGTGAGGGCACCGCCCTCGTCATCGCCGTGCCGCTCGTCGCCCAGCTCGCCTGCACGCCCGTGCTGATCCTGCTCGCGCCCGAGATCTCCCTGTGGACCGTGGCCGCCAACATCGTGGTCGCCCCGCTCGTGGCCCCGGCCACGATCCTGGGGCTGCTCGCCCTGGTCGTCGGTCCCGCGGCACCCGGGCTCGCGCACGTCCTCGACACGGTCGCCGCGGGCGCGGCCCACCTGGTCCTCCTGGTCGCCCATCGCGCCGCGACGCTGCCGGGCTCCCACCTCGCGGTCCCCGAGGGCCCCACCGGGATGCTGCTGGGGGTGGTCGCCGTCCTTCTCCTCGTCGCCGCGACGGCGGCACGGCACCGCACGGTCGTCCGCTGGCTCGCCGCAGCCGTGCTCGTCGCCCTGCTCGCGCCCCTCGCCGCGCGCCACCTGCCGGTCACGCTCGGTGAGGGCGACTGGACGGTCGCGGCGTGCGCCGTCGGCCAGGGTGACGCCGTCGTGCTGCGCAGCCCCCCGAGGCCCGGCACGGAGCGGCGGGTGGTCCTCGTGGACACCGGCCCCGACCCCGCCGCCCTGAGGGCGTGTCTCGACACGCTCCGCGTCGGCCGCATCGACCTGCTCGTGCTCACCCACCCCCACGCCGACCACATCGGCGGCAACGCCGCCCTGACCGGGCACCGCCGCCCCGCGCGGCAATGGGCATGCCCCACGGCCGAGGGACAGCGGGGCACGATCGGGCAGGTCCCCGTCGAGGCCGCCGCGCGCGGGCGCACGCTCGGTCTCGGCGAGCTCACGGTCGAGGTGCTGTGGCCCGTCTCGGTCGAGCAGGTGCGCGAGGTCGCAGCACGCGAGACCTCGTCGGTCGAGCAGGCGGGAGCCAACGACTGCTCCGTCGTGATCGCTGCAACCTGGGCCGAGGGCACGCGGTTCGTGGGCCTCGGCGACCTCGAGCCCGAGGCGCAGGCAGAGCTCGCGGCCCTCGACCCCGGGCGCGCCGACATCGTCAAGGTCGCCCACCACGGCTCACGCCGGCAGGATCCCGCGCTCTACGCGCGGCTCGCGCCGCGCCTCGCCCTCATCGAGGTGGGGCAGGACAACTCCTTCGGCCACCCCGCGGCGGCGACCACCACGATGCTCGACCTGCTCGGCACGTCGGTCGTCCGCACCGACCGGGACGGCACGGCCGTCATCTCGCCGGCGCCGGATGACGCCACCGTGGGCTCGGTCCGACGTGTCGGGCCTCCCCGTTAGGATCGGATGTGGTCCCGACGGGACCGGCGCGACCTGCGCGCGTCGCGGAGCCGCCCCGCCCGGGGTCAGGAAGGAGATCGTCGTGGCCGACGTCGCGTGGCACTCCGTGGACCTGGCCCCGATCGTGCTGCTGCACGGCTCCGAGCCGCTCCTGGCCCAGCGTGCCCTCGAACGGCTGCGTGAGCAGGCGCGGCACCAGGACCCCGAGACCGCCTTCCACGAGATCCGCTCGGAGACCGCGACGGCCGGCTCCCTCGCCCAGGTCGCGAGCCCCTCTCTGTTCGGCGAGTCGCGCGTCGTCGTCGTCCCGGATCTCCAGTCCGCGCCGGAGGCCCTCGTCGCCGAGATCGACGCCTACCGCGCCGCGCCGGAGCCCGACGTGGCGCTCGTGCTGGTCCACCGCGGCGGCAATCGCGGCAAGCGCGTGCTCGATGCCCTGCGCCGCTCGGACATGCCGCGCGTGCCGTGCGATCCCATCAAGCGGCCCGCCGACAAGCAGACCTTCGTGACCGCCGAGTTCACGCGGCACGGCCGTCGCATCCAGCCCGACGCCGCCGCCGCGCTCGTCGACGCCTTCGGCGGCGACCTGTCCGAGCTCGCCGCCATCGCCCGCCAGCTCCTCGAGGACACGATCCCGGAGGACCCCTCGGCCACCCCGGCACCGGTGACCCTGACCGAGGTGCGGACGCTGACGGCCGGGCGGGTCGAGTCGACCGCCTTCGCCGTGGCGGACGCCGCGATCGCCGGGCGCGAGGGGGACGCCCTCGTGCTCCTGCAGCAGGCGAGCCTGGCCGGCGTGGACCCGGTGCCGATGGTCGCCGCGGTCGCCTCGAAGATGCGCTCGCTCGCCAAGGTCACGGTGCCCGGCGCGAGCGCCCGCACCCTCGGTATGCCCGACTGGATGCTGCGCAACCTCTCGCGGGAGGCCCGCGCCTGGAACGACCGGTCGCTCGCGCGGGCGCTCGACGCGATCGCCCGCGCGGACCACGAGGTCAAGGGCGCAGGCCGCGACCCGCAGTGGTCCGTCCAGCGCATGGTCACCGAGATCTGCCGCGCGCGCCGCGCCCGCTGACGTCCGCCGCACACGACGGCGCCCCCTCCGGAACATCCGGAGGGGGCGCCGCAGGGATCAGCGGGCGTCGCGCACGGGCGACGCCCCGGCGATCACTTCTGGAGAGAGGCGACGAGGCTCGCGAGACCCGACTTGCGGTTCGCGGCCTGGTTCTTGTGGATG
>DAMDHZ010000054.1:0-2448 GCA_032101665.1 Brachybacterium sp.
GATCCGTTGATCCATCCCGGGTTCGCGATGAAAGCGCCGATCGCCACGAGCGAGAGCTGGCCGGGCGCGGAGGCGAGGATCGTCGCGGCGAGGAAGTCGCGGTGCGGGACGCCGAACGCGCCCGCGCCGTAGTTGACGGGCCAGTAGGGGATGCCCGGGGCGAGGCGCAGCGTGCACACGGCGTAGAAGCCGCCGCCGATCAGCTGGGACTCGACCACCCGGGCATGACCGCCGAGCATCTTGAGCACCGTCTTCTGACCGAGCCCGCGCGCGGCGCCATAGGCGCCCCAGCTGCCGAGCGTCACGCCGATCAGCGACAGCGGCGTGCCCAGGAGCACCCCGAAGGCCATGCCGCCCGCGACCGCCATGATCGTGATGGGGATCGGGGTCAGGGCCACGACCGCGTAGAGGGCGATGAACACGAAGATGCCCGCCCAGCCGTACCCCTCGATCCGCTCGTCGAGCGTCGAGAGATCCGGCAGGCGCACGTTGAGCGCGAGCCAGAGCATCGCCAGCACGACGACCACGAGCGAGGCGTTGCGCAGGATCGAGGCCCACGGGATGCCGGCGCGACGAGAGGACTCGGCCGTCTCGTCGTCCTCGGCGTCGAAGGGCTCGCCGGTGGAAGGACGGGTCTCGGGCTCGACGGGCACGTCGGGGTTCAGCGGTGCATCGAGGTCGAGCGAGTCGTCGTGGTTGCCGGAGGACGTCGCGCGGCGAGCAGGGGACGTGCGGCGATCGGCGGTCGCCGGTGCGGACGTCCGTGCAGGGGAGGAGGCGGTCGGCGAGAGGGGTGACGCAGGGGATGCGATCGGCGAGAGGGGTGACGCAGGGGATGTCGTGTCGGGCGAGGGGGACGACGCAGGCGAGGACGCGTCGGGCGAGGGGGACGACGCAGGCGAGGACGCGTCGCGGAGGTACCGGCCCGCGGCGAGGGGGCCTGCGGAGGCGGCGGGATCGGGCCGGTCGGTGTCGTTCATCGGCACGATTGTCCCCTTCCCCGGCGCGATCCGCGCAGGGTCCGCGCCAGGGTAGGGGACGAGAGCGCCGCGGCGGGGACGGGCCGGTCCGTGCGCCATCGAGTGGTGCGTTGTCGTCGTTACTCCAGACCGAGTGGTGCGCTTCCGTCGTTACTCGAGATCGAGTGGTGCGCTTCCGTCGCCATCACGGAAAATGCCGACAGCTTCGTGCCTCTCGATCTTCATCCTTCCATCGAGGGCCGGGAATCCGTCGCAGTCGTGGAAGGCCTCGCCTTCGAAGTCTCCCCGGTGTGGTCCTCGCGATCATGGTCCTGCGGGGATTCTGCCCCTGCCTGGCGATCACGGCACCCAGCCTCGTCGACTGAGCTCCTCGCGATAGCGACGCACCGCGCGACTGCACCCGTCACGCAGGTCGATGGCCGTCGTCAGGACCTCGACCCAGCCGTGACGTCGGCGCAGCTCCGCCCGGCGGATGTCACGCTCGTGCTGCTCAGGGGTGCGGTGCCGTGGACCCTCGTGCTCTCCGCACACGCGGAACGAAGGCCACTGCAGATCAGGCTGGCCGAGCGAGATGCCGTCCACCCAGATCTCGGCGTTCGCGAGCGGCTCGGGAAGTCCCGCGCGCACGCTCGCGAGCCGCAGGAACGTCTCCGGACGGGAGTCCGCGCTCGTTCGCACGTCGATCAGGGCCGAGCGCACGGCCAGAGCGCCGCGCCCACGGAACGACATGGCTGCCTCGGTCAGGGCAGAAACCGTGGTCCACGGCTCGCTCCTGCCCTCGAACGCGAGGCGAGGATGTCGGACGAGAGCGTCTCCGACCGCGACCAGGTCGTCGTGCGTGAGCAGGTGCCCGATGTCGAGCAGGGTGCGCGCCGGGCTGGTGGCGCGAAGACGCGCGCCGATGATGACATCCGTGGGTGACAGCTCAAGGCGCTTCCACGACACCGACTCCGTGGTTCGCCGACGCGAGGGCGCCGCCATCTCGACCCGTTGACCGGGATCCCAGGCGTCGAGCGGCGCGGGGAGGGGGAGGCCCCACAGCCTCGCGGCGGAGAGCCCGCAGGCGGCGATCCGGGAATCGGTACGGCAGAGAGCCGCGATCACATCCTCCTCCGTCGGTACCGCGGTGGACGGGACGTAGACGCCGCGGCCGATCCGGCGGACGTCAAGGCGACGAGTTCGCTCCACGGACACCCCGTGTCCACGGACATCGGCGGTCGTGAAGGCACCCTGCCGGAGGGAAGGCGGGAGCTCGGCGGCAGGGCGCATCATGGGACGAGAGTGGCAGGACGCGAAGACTCGGCACCGTGCGATCCACAATCCGCAGACCAGACGCATGTTCAGCGACCCTCCACAGGTTCGTGGGCTCGTGGAGCCGAACGCCCCTACACCTGTGCCTGTGGGGTGCCTCTTCCCTGCCTCCGCCTGCGGCTGTGCCGGTGGCTGTGCTCGTGCCCGCCCTGTCTGC
>DAMDHZ010000054.1:2458-21721 GCA_032101665.1 Brachybacterium sp.
TGCGCATCGGGCCGCGTCTGCGCATCGGGCCGCGTGAAGAACGCGAACCGGCTGACGCGTCAGTGCGAGGACGGTCGATGGGCTGAACCACGCGTGAAGGCGCCGCGCGCTCATGTTCCCCCGTCGATCGATGTGCAGCGAATCGACGGGCACGTTCCCGGGGGAATGACAGATCGAGTGGCGCGTTCCCTCGGGGTTGCCAGTTTGAGTGGCACGTTCTTGTCGGGATGGAAGTTCGACGGGCACGTTCCCGTGGCAATGGTGGATCGAGAGGCACGTTCTTGTCGGATTGGTGGATCGAAGAGCACGTTCTTGTCGCTATTCCGCTGCAGAGCGACGGAAACGTACGTCTCGATGGTCCTGCGGGCACTCACTCGCCTTCGCCTTCTTCGCCGGCACTGCGGGGCATCGGTGGTCGTCTCGGCATGCTGACTCACGCCCGCCTGATGAGACCGCGCTCATAGCATGTGAGACGGAGGGGGAGTACGGTGGCCACCGTCATGTGCCGCCTCTTCGCCCTCTCCGCCGATACCCCCGTCACCGCACGCTTCTGGTTGCTCGACGCACCCCACAGCCTGCGCGATCAGTCCCGCTACAACGCCGACGGGACCGGCATCGGATGGATCGACGAGGACGGAACGGCCGCGGTCGCCAAGCGCCCGGTCGCCGCGTACTCCTCGGATCGTTTCGAGCGCGCCGCGACATCGCTCACGGCCCGCACGATGATCGCCCACATCCGCCTGTCCAGCGGCACGAGCTCCGAGCGCGAGAACACCCACCCGTTCCTCATGAACGGCATCATCGCGGCCCACAACGGAGTGCTGCAGGTGACCGACGAGCTGAGGGAGCGGGTGCGGTCTCTCGACGTGGGCCACCTCGTCCAGGGCTCGACCGACAGCGAGTGGATGGCCGCTCTCATCGCCGGCGAGGTCGCCCAACGGGAAGCCGACCGCGGACTGCGGCGCGTGGCCCAGGAGCCGGCCGACCCGGGCGAGATCGATGCCGAGGCCGAGGCCAGGGACCACGCCCTGCACGACGGGCTGGTCGCGGCGCTCAGCTGGATCGCCCGTCACGTCCCCGTGTACTCGGTGAACCTGCTCGTCGCCCGTGACCACCACCTGTACGCCGTGCGCCTTCCCGCGACCAACGAGCTGTGGGTGCTCGACCGCGACGCCGGCCAGGGCGCCGACGAGGCGCTCGACCAGGAGTCCGACACGATGCGAGCGCACTCCGACGACCTGCGCGACGTACATTCCGTGGTCATCGCGAGCGAGCCGATGGACGACGACGAGGGCTGGCGCCTCCTCGACCCCGGTGAACTCGTGCACGTCGATCCCGACGGCCACCTCACCTCCGAGGCGCCTTTCGGGGACCTCGCCCATCCACTGCGGATCGAGGATCTGGGGCTCTCGGCGGCGGCCTCCCAGGCCCATGACGACGCGGCGAAGGAGCGCGCCGAGCGCCGTACCGCGCTGCAGGGTGATCGCGAGCGCCAGGCCGCCTGACCCGGCCGGCCCCTGACGCTGCTCCGTCTGCGCGTGAGCTGATCCGGTCTGCGCCTGACGTGGCCCGACGTCCGCCTGATACGGCCCAGTCCCGATCTCACCGTCCGGCCTGCGCCCGACCGGCCCGGCGGTCCCGCCGGTCGCGGCGCAGCCGGGCCCTCGGCCGCGCGTGGTGCACGTCCTCCCACGACTTGCCCGCCACCGACGCACCATGCCCCGCCACTAGACTGACCGCGTCATGAGCGCACCCCGTCACCCCGACCCCCTCCGCCCCGACACCCTCGAAGGCGATGGTTCCGCAGGAGCCGGCGGTCCGGAGGATCGCGGACCAGGCCGCGATGGCGTGGAAGACCCCCACCACGGCCACGTGGAAGACTCCCACCACGGCCACGCCGGCTCGGAGCGTCACAGCCCCGGTGGCGGCTCGGAGGGTGGCGGTCCCGGCGCCGTCTGCCCGGAGGATCGCGACCACGGCCTCGGCAGCTCAGGCGAGCACGCCGTCGACCGGGTCGGCGTCCCCGGCACCCCGTACCATCGCCTCGCCACGCTCCGCCCGGAATGGTCTCGCTGGTGGCGTCCACTCCTGGCCATCGCGGTCGCCCTCGTGGGGTACACGATCTTCGCCTCGCTGCTGCTCGTGGGCACGGTCGTCGTCCTCGGCCTGGCCGGTGCGGACCTCTCCGTCGGCCGACTGCTCGGCGACCCGACGAGCCCGCTCGACGTGTTCCTGCAGTGCGGTTTCGCGGCGATCGCGCTGCCGTCCGCACTCGTGGGCGTGCGCCTGGGCGGCTGGCGCCCGACCGATCTGCTGTGGTCGGTGGCCGGACGCTTCCGATGGACGCTGCTGCGAGGCACCGCGCCGATCGTCCTGGTCGTGTTCGCCCTCGTCGCCGCCCTGCCGCTGGTGCTCGGCGACGCGCACCTCGCCCCCGGGCTCTCCGCCGGTCGCATCGTGGCCGTGATCGCGCTGCTCGTCGTGCTCGCACCGCTGCAGGCGGCGGGGGAGGAGCTCGCCTTCCGCGGGCTCGGCCAGCAGGCCATCGGCACCTGGCTGCGCCACCCGGCGTGGGCGACCGTGATCCCGGTGCCCTTCGCCCTGATCGGACGCGGCTACTCCGCGCAGGCCCTCATCGGTGCTGCCGTGCTGGGCCTCGCGTGCGGATACCTGGCATGGAAGACCGGGGGGATGGAGCTGCCGATCCTCCTGCATCTCGCCGCGGTGGGCATGACCTCGCTCGCCGCGCTCTTCGGCGGCCCGGTGGCGCCGCAGGGGCCGGTCACCGTGGTCGCGATCGCCGTGACGGCGCTCGTGCTCGGCACGCTCACCGACCATCGGGAGCGCACGGGCTCGAGACAGGCCGTGACCCGGCCGGCCGATGCCCCCGCACCACGCCTCGCGCGCGTCTGACGCGCCGCACCACGCGCGGACCTGACGTGCCCACGGTGAGTTGGGCCTCTCACGCCGAGGCGCGCCGCTGCGCAGGCCGCATGTACCGTACGGGCGCCTGGTGAAGTGCACTGGCGATATAGCCACAGCGCATCACCAGGCGCCCGTTCGTGCCCACCGCTCGCGCGACGTGCCGCCCGACCTACCTCGCCGTGCGCGTCCCCTCCACCCACGCCGCGGGGTCGGTCGTCGCCACGCGCGGCGGCATCACGACCACGGGACACGGCGCCCGGTAGATCAGGCTGCGCGCGAAGGCGGGATCGCCCGACAGCTCGCGCGCCCGGGGCGCGTCGACCACGAGCATCGCGGCGCCCGCGCTCGCGGCGAGCAGCACGCGACGGCGTCCGCCCCGCACGACCCGTAGCTCGACCTCGTCCGCATCGGCGCCGAGGGCGGAGTGGACGTGCGCCTCGAGCTCGTCGTGCGCGGCGCTCTCCATGACCTCCTGTGCGTCGGCGACACGGGAGGGCGTGGGGCGTACGGAGCCCGCCGAGGTGGGGGGCACCTTGTAGGCGCGCACCGCCACCAGGTGCAGGCCGCGCAGGCGGGCGGCGTCGAGCGCCCAGCGCAGCGCCACCGGAGAGCCCGAGCTGCCGCTCACGCCCACGACGACGAAGCCCTCCTCGTCCTTCGCCGTCGCGGGCCCGCCCGTGTCCGTCTCGTGCTCGTGGTGCGCAGACCCGTGCGTCGTGCCGGGTGTCATCGCGTCGTCGTTCATGCGACCGCCCCTTCTTCCTCGGCGTTCTGCTTGGACAGCGGATCGGCCACGTCCTCGAGGCCCTTGCCCTCGGCGTTGACGCCGAGCACGAGGGCGACGATGCCGCCCGTCAGCATGATCGCGCTGCCTCCGAGGTATCCCCACATGAGCGGTGTGCGCGAGGACGCGTCGCCGATCAGCAGCCCGTAGATGAGCGGCGCGATCGCGCCGGAGACCTGGGCGATCGAGAAGAAGTAGCTGATCGCCTGCCCGCGCACCTCGAGCGGGAAGACCTCGGAGACGGTCAGATAGGCCGACGAGGCTCCCGCGCTCGCGAAGAAGAACGCGACGCACCAGAAGATCGTGTGCGTCGTCGGCGTGAGCACGTCGGCCTGGAACAGGAACGCCGAGATGGTGAGCACGACCGCGGCGATCGAGTAGGTCGCGAAGATCATCTTGCGGCGCCCGATCGTGTCGAAGAAGTGCCCCAGCAGCACGGGCCCCAGCAGGTTGCCTGCCGCGAACGGGATCATGTACATGCCGACCGAGGCCTTGGGGACGTCGTAGAACTGGCCCAGCACGATCTCGTACGTGAAGAAGATGGCGTTGAACAGGAACGACTGGGTGACCATGAGCGTCACGCCCAGGATCGTGCGCTTGGGGTACACGTGGAAGAAGACGTGCGCGACCTTCGAGAACGGCAGCTTCTCCTCGGGCTTGACGGTGATGGCGCGCGCGTCGTCGACCTCGGCGAGCTCGTGCCCGGTGGAGCGCACATCGTCCTCGATGCCTGCGATGATCTCCTCGGCCTGGTCGCCGTGGCCGTGCGTCAGCATCCAGCGCGGGGACTCCGGGATGTGCTCGCGCAGGAGGATCAGGGCGAGGCCGAGGACGGGACCGATGAAGAAGCCGATGCGCCAGCCCCAGTGCTCGTCGACGAGCGAGCCGTCGAGCAGGAAGATCGTCGCGATCGCCCCGAGCATGACGCCGCCCCAGTAGGTGCCGTTGACGGCGAGGTCCACGCGCCCGCGGTACTTGGCGGGGATGAGCTCGTCGATCGCGGAGTTGATCGCGCTGTACTCACCGCCGATGCCGGCGCCTGCGACGAAGCGGCAGGCGTAGAAGAACCACATCGAGAACGACGCCCCGGCCAGTCCCGAGCCCAGCAGGTACACGATGAGGGTGACCGCGAACAGCTTCTTGCGGCCGATGCGGTCGGTGAGGCGTCCGAAGACGAGCGCGCCGAGGACCTGTCCCACGAGGTAGACGGTGGCCGACGCCGTGATCTCCGGCGTCGTCATGTCGAGGTCCTTGGCGAAGCCGTTGGCGGCGACGATCTGGGCCTCGAGCCCGTCGAGGATCCAGGCGGCGCCGAGCCCGACGATCACCATGGTGTGGAAGCGGGCCCAGGGGAGCCTGTCCATGCGAGCCGGGATCAGGCTGCGCACCGCCTTGGTGCTCATGGTTCCGGAGGCCGACGCGCTGCTCATGGGATCTCCTGTCCGATGCGGGGTGCCATCGGTCGGCGTGCGCCGCGGGAACGAAGAGAGGAGGAGCGGCGTGGTCGGCCTGTGCGCTGGGTCACGTGCGGCAGGGACCCTACTCCCGACGGGGCGGCGGCGGCCAGAACCCGACCGTCCGGTCCGCGGATCAGCTGCGGATCGCGTCGATCACCTTGATGCGGGTCGCGATGAGAGCGGGCAGCGCCCCGGCGAGCACGCCCACGATCGTGGCCGCGAGCAGCCCGATCAGCACCGCCGTGGTGGGGAACGGCGGGATGTCGACGAGGCCGGCCAGGTGGAAGAAGTCGGTCACGAAGGGTGCCTTGACGAGAGCGACGGCCGCGGTCACGCCGACCACGCCGGCGATCACGGTTGCGACCACAGACTCCATGAGCACGCCGACGAACACACGCATCCCGGTCGCGCCGTAGGAGCGGCGGATCCCGATCTCCCGCACGCGGTAGCGGATGGTCACGAGCGCGATGTTGACCAGACCCATCGCGCCCAGCAGCAGGACCACGAGGGCCACACCGATGATCGCCCAGCGGATGTAGGTGAAGACCACGAGCTCGTCGTTGTAGTCCGACCGATACGAGCTGAAGGAGCCGACGGGGGTGTTCGCCAGCCGGCTGTTGAGCTCGGAGACGACCGCGTCCGCCTGTTCGGGAGGCACCCACGCGAGGTAGCTGGTCATGGTGCCGTCCGCTCCGCTCCCGGCCGGGAACGCGGTGGCCGCCTCGGCCGTCGAGAAGAGCGCGGGATACATGCCCGAGGAGTCCTGGGCCGGCACCACCCCGATCACGACCGAGGGCAGGGTCACGCCTCCGTCGCCCACGACGTCGACGGTCTCGGCCCCCAGAGCGGGGCGCCCGAGCATGTCGTACATCGTCTGGTCGACCACGAGGGCAGGAGCCAGCCGCGCGCGATCGGAGTCGGCGAACCAGCGCCCCTCCACCACGTCGGTGCGGTGCATCTCGCCCCAGGCGGGGTCCACGCCGCGCCATCCCGCGAACACGACCCCGGACCCGGTCTGCAGGCGCAGCTGGCCGCTCAGCTCACGGGTGCGCTCGGTGATGCCGAGCTGGTCGAGCTGCTCGAGCACGGTGCGGTCGACCGTCGCCCGGTCCGTGTCCGGGGACGCGGCAGAGGCGTCGACCTGGAGCGTCGCGGACCGCCCGTTGAAGCGTTCCGTGGACTGCTGGAGAGCCTGCTGCAGCATGCCGCCCCCGCTCAGGACGGTCGTGAGCGCGAAGACGGAGAAGGCGACGCCGATGAGGGACAGCAGGATGCGCCCCTTGTTGACGCGCAGCTCGCCGTAGGCCTCGACGATCGAGGCGATCAGCCCGGTCATGCCGCCCCTCCCGACGTGCTCGCGCGGGCGTCCGCGCTCGGAGCCGCCGTCCTGACGGCCTCGCGTCCGGCGCGGATGCCGCCCGTTCCCGCGAGGGCCGACCGGGCGGAGTCGGTGTCGACGCCGTGCAGCGTGCCCTCGTCGAGCAGATAGGAGCGATCCGAGAGCGCCGCGACCTGCAGGTCGTGCGTGATCGTCACGAGGGCCGCGCCGGAGTCGCGCGCGATCTCGTCGAGCAGCGACATGACGGCCTCCCCGGTGGTGACGTCGAGAGCCCCCGTCGGCTCGTCGGCGAGGATCAGGCGGGGCCGGCGCACGAGTGCGCGGGCCACGGCCACACGCTGCTGCTCACCGCCGGAGAGCCGGTTGGGGGTTGAGTGGGCGCGATCGGCCAGGCCCACCCGGTCGAGAATCTCGCGTGCGGTGCGCTCGCGCCGCCAGAACTGCCGGGCCGGCCCGTACAGCATCGGCATCATGACGTTCTCGAGCGCCGTGCGGCCGTCGAGGAGGTTGAACTGCTGGAACACGAAGCCCACGGAGGCGCCGCGCAGGCGCGCCCGACGCCGGTCCGACAGCCGCGTCACGTCGAGCCCGTCGAACAGGAGCGACCCGGAGGTGGGGCGGTCGATGAGGCCCAGCAGGTTCAGCAGCGTGGTCTTTCCCGAGCCGGAACGGCCGACGACCGACACGTGCTCACCGGAGCGCACCATGAGGTCGATCCCGCGCAGGATGTCGAGGCTGCGGCGGTCGGGCAGGCGCACCGACCGGGTGAGGCTCCGCAGCTCGAGCAGCGGCGGCACCCCTGGATCGTCGGCCACCCGCTCGAGCGTCACGGTGGGCGGCTCCGCGCCAGGCGTGACCGCGGTGCTCACCAGACCTCCATGCCGGAGTCCTCGGAGTCGACGCCGGGCACGTACTGCAGCACCGGCGTGCCCTCCTCGACGCCCTCGGTGATCTCGACGGTGTCCTCGCCGCGCTTGCCCAGGGTCACGTTCTGCGCCACCGGCTCGCCCGTCTCCTGGTCCATGACGTAGACGGTCCCGGCGGTCCCGTCGCCCTCGACGGCGGTGATCGGAACCGTCAGCACGCCGGAGGCGGTGCCGAGGTCGACCGTGACCGTCACCGACAGCCCGGGCACGATCCTGGTGCCGTCCGGCACCGGGCAGCGCAGCGCTGCCTGGGCCTCCTGCGGCGTCGACATCTCGCCCGTGTACGGGTCCATGACGGGCTGGGACGGCGACGTCCTGTCGTCCGAGGCGGGGTCGTCCTCCTCGATCTCGGGAGCCTGGCACGGGACCGGGTCGGCGGAGTCGGGCAGCGTGGCCGTCGCGGTGATCTGCTGGTCGAGCAGCCGTAGCTGCTGCTCAGGGGCGAGGTCGGCGACGATCGCGTAGGTGCCGGGGGAGATGGTCGCGACCGGGTCGCCGATCGCGAGGGTCTGGCCCTTGAGCACCGCGAGGTCGCGGATGGTGCCGTCGCTGCCGGCCTTGAGGGTCAGGTAGCGGTAGCGGACCTCGGCAGGGGCGTCCGTCGCGACTGCCGCGGGGTCGCCGCCCGTCGGATCGGCCGCGACGGCCACGGGCGCGGGGTCTTCCTCACGGGGCACGCGCACCTGCAGGATCTTGTCGCCCTCGACCACGTGGTCGCCGTTCCTGACCCAGAGCGTCGAGATCTCCCCGGCGTCGCGCGCCACGAGCGGCGTCCCCTCGTCAGGCGTGACGGTCGCGGTCAGGTCGATCGAGGAGGAGATGTCGCCGCGCGAGACGGCGACGGTGGCGTACTGGTCGACCTCGGCGGCCGGCGAGGCCCCGGAGCCGCCGTCGGCGGGGGCCGACGAGAAGAACGCCATCTTCGCGAGCGCCGCGGCGATGACCGCCAGGATCACCATCCAGATCACTGGGAACACATACCGGCGCACCGCTTCCATCGATTTCCCCTCATCGCATGAGCCGGGGAGCGCGCCCCTGCGCCGCCCGTGAGGATTCGAAGCCTACGGAGTTCGTCCGACAGGCGGCGCGCTCGTGCCCCGGATTCGTCCCGGAGGCGGACGAGGCGGTGCGCATCCAACGATGCGCGGGGGCCCGTCCGCGACGGGACATCGCCTCCGATGTCTGCTCGCTCTCGGGTGCCTTCACTCCCGCCTATGCCCTCGTTAAGGTGGATCCATCGGGCGTTCCGCCTGGCGGGCGCCATCCTCGAACTTGCTCCAGGAGGCCTCCATGGCACGCATCACCCTTGCCCAGCTCCTCGTCACCCAGCTCCGCGACATGGGCGTCGAGCGCATCTACGGCCTCGTCGGCGACTCCCTCAACCCCGTCGTCGACGCCGTCCGCACGACCAAGGGCATCGAGTGGGTCCACGTCCGCAACGAGGAGGCAGCCGCCTTCGCCGCGGGCGCCGAGGCCCGCCTGACCGGCCGCCTCGCCGTGTGCGCCGGATCGTGCGGTCCCGGCAACACCCACCTCATCCAGGGCCTGTACGACGCCAACCGCGACGGCGCCCCCGTCCTCGCGATCGCGTCGCACATCCCGAGCGACAAGATCGGCACCGGTTTCTTCCAGGAGACCCACCCCGAGGCGCTGTTCCAGGAGGCCTCGCAGTTCTGCGAGATGATCAACTCCGGCCCGCACGGCGCGACGCTCCTCCACATCGCCGCCCAGACCGCGATCGCCAAGAAGGGCGTCTCCGTGCTCGTACTGCCCGGCGACGTGGCCGACCAGGAGGTGTCCGGCCCCCTCACCAAGCACCTCGCGACCGAGTTGGGCGCGGTCGCGCCCGCCGCGGGGCCCGTCGACGAGCTCGCCACGATGATCGACTCCGCGAACCGGGTGATGCTGTTCGCCGGCGCCGGTGTGCGCGGCGCCCGTGAGGAGACCCTGCGGCTGGCCGAGCAGGTCCACGCGCCCATCGGCCACGCCTTCGGCGGCAAGGAGTGGATCCAGTACGACAACCCCTTCGACGTGGGCATGAGCGGTCTGCTCGGGTACGGGGCGTGCTACGAGGCGATGCACGGGGCGGACCTCGTGATCCTGCTCGGCACCGACTTCCCGTACAGCGAGTTCCTGCCCTCGGAGAAGGGCATCGCGGTGGTCCAGATCGACGAGGACGCCTCGCGCCTCGGACGCCGCGTGCCGCTCGATCTCGCCGTCCACGGCGACGTCGCGCTGACACTGCAGGCCGTGCTCGAGAAGATCACTCCGAAGAAGAGCCGCCGTTACCTCGACGACATGCTCAAGAAGCATCACAAGGCGCTCACCGGCGTGGTCGCGGCATACACCAAGAACGTCGAGCGGATGAAGCCGATCCATCCCGAGTTCGTCGCGAGCACGCTCGACGAGCTGGCCGACGACGACGCGGTGTTCACCGTCGACACCGGCATGTGCAACGTGTGGGGTGCCCGCTACATCACGCCCAACGGCAAGCGCCGCGTGTTCGGCTCCTTCCACCACGGCACGATGGCCAATGCGCTCCCGCAGGCGATCGGCGCCTCGGCCGCGTTCCCCCGCCGCCAGGTGATCTCGATGTCGGGCGACGGCGGCCTGGGGATGCTGATGGGTGAGCTGCTGACCGTGCGCCTCCACGACCTCAACACGAAGATCCTCGTGTTCAACAACTCGAGCCTGGGCATGGTCAAGCTCGAGATGCTCGTCGAGGGCATCCCCGACTACGAGACCGACCACACCTCCGTGGACTTCGCCGCGATCGCCGAGGGCGTCGGGATCCCGGCGGTCCGGATCACCGATCCCAAGCGGCTCAAGAAGGAACTGGGACACGCCCTGTCCCGCAAGGGCCCGGTGCTGATCGACGTCGTGACCGACCCGGATGCTCTCTCGATGCCCCCGAAGATCACCTCGCAGCAGATCCGTGGCTTCGCGACCTCGGCCACCAAGGTCGTGCTCGGCGGCGGCGTCGGCAAGATGGTCGACATGGCCGCGGCGAACGTCCGCAACATCCCCCGCTGAGGCGGGGAGGGGAGTGTCGGACCGCCCCGCACAGACGGCGTGAGCGGTACTCGTCCGGCGCCGCCGGACGGTGTCGCGGACGTGCCCGCGACCCGATACCAGGTCGCGGCCGCGCCCGAGCGCCACGACACGGTCCAGGTCGCGCAAAGGTTCGGTCAAATCGTCTGGTGGGGGTGGGGGACTGCTGGCACCGTGAGCGCTAGCGGTGCGTCGTGCCGTCCCCACGTCTTCGCAGGCGGGGCGCGGCGCACCTCCCCCCCCATCACGAGTCCCGGAGGTCCCCATGTCCCGCACCCCCACCCATCGCGCCGAGGGCGCCCCCGTCCTGCTCAAGGGCAGCCGTCTGGCTCCGCGCACGGCCGCCGTCGTGGGCGGGGCGCTCGCGGCGACCGCGATCGTCGGCGCCGGTGGCGCGACCGCGCAGGCCGACGAGGCCACGTGGGACCGGGTCGCACAGTGCGAGTCCTCCGGCCGCTGGTCGGTCAACACGGGCAACGGATACTACGGCGGTCTCCAGTTCAGCCGCTCCACCTGGAACGAGTTCGGCGGCCAGGCGTACGCCGCGACGGCCGACAAGGCGAGCAAGGACCAGCAGATCGCCGTGGCGCGCCGCGTGCTCGCCTCGCAGGGACCCGGTGCGTGGCCGGTCTGCTCGAAGAAGGCCGGCCTGACCAAGACGACCGGCGACGCCGACCGCTCGGCGCAGCCCGGCTACGGTTCCTCGGGCACGAAGGCCCCGGCCGACCCGGCCCCCAGCACGCCCGCGAGCAGCAGCGCGAAGCTCGTCGTCGACGGCCGGTTCGGCCCCGCCACGACCCGCGCGCTGCAGAGCTGGGTCGGCGTGACGGCCGACGGCTCGCTCTCGACGTCCGACATCAAGGCGCTGCAGCGGAAGGTCGGTGCGGATCCCGACGGTGTGATCGGGCGCGAGACGACGCGCAAGCTGCAGCAGAGCATTGGTGCGTCGACCAACGGCGCCAAGAGCTTCCGCACCGACCGCACCACGGTGCGCGCGCTGCAGCAGTACCTCAACGGCCACGCGAGCTCGCCGAGCAGCTCCTCGGGCACGAAGGCACCGTCGAACCCGACGCCGTCGACCACGGCGAAGCTCGCCGTCGACGGCAGCTTCGGCCCGAAGACCACGCGGGCGCTGCAGAGCTGGGTCGGCGTGACGGCCGACGGCTCGCTCTCGACGTCCGACATCAAGGCGCTGCAGCGGAAGGTCGGTGCGGATCCCGACGGTGTGATCGGGCGCGAGACGACGCGCAAGCTGCAGCAGAGCATCGGCGCCTCGACCAACGGCGCCAAGAACTTCCGCACCGACCGCGCGACCGTGCGCGTGCTGCAGGACTACCTCAACCGTCGCTGACGTCGTCGGCCGTCGGAGCGGGGCACGTCGCCTCCTCGCCGCCGCTCGTGTCGCGCGGCCGCTTCCGCCCGCGCCGCGGATGCCCCATGCGAGATCGCCGTTCCCGGTGGAACTCCACGAGAACTCCACCGGGAACGGCGATCTCGGTGTCTGCGCTGCCTCCGCGCCTGCCCCTACGATGTAGGGCGCGTCGACGGAGGGAGAACCGCGCATGTGGGAGCTCGAGGGCACGGTCCAGCACTACGCCTGGGGCTCCGCCGACGCCCTTCCCGCCTTCCTCGGCGTGCCGCCCGACGGGACCCCGTGGGCGGAGGTCTGGTACGGGGCGCATCCGCTCGCGCCCGCCACCCTGCGCGAGACCTCTGCCCCTCTCGACATGGCGATCGAAGCCGAGCCGCGGCGGCTGCTCGGCGAGGAGGTCTCGCGCGCCTTCGAAGGCCGCCTGCCCTATCTGCTCAAGGTGATCGCCCCCGAGCGTCCGCTCTCCCTGCAGGTGCACCCCTCGCGCGAGCACGCCGCGGAGTCCTTCGCCGCCGAGAACGCGGCCGGGCTGCCCCTCGACTCCCCGCAGCGCAACTACCGCGACGACAACCACAAGCCCGAGCTCGTCGTCGCCCTCGAGCACTTCGAGGCGCTGTGCGGGTTCCGCACGCCACGGCGGGCCGCCGCCATCCTCGCCGGTCTCGGCACGGACCTGACGGACCGCCTCCACGCCCTCCTCGTCCAGCACCCCCACGCCCACGGCATGCGCGCCGCGTTCCGGACCCTGGTCTCCCCGTCGATGCGGCCGGATCCCGCGACCGTCGCGCGCGTCGCCTCCGCGTGTGCGTCCCGCTACGAGCGGGGGCAGTCGCCGTCGCCCCGCATCGACCGCACCGTCTGGCTCCTGCACGAACACTTCCCCGGCGACCCGGGTGTCGTGGCCGCGCTCCTGCTCAACCCCGTCACCCTCCACCCGGGCGAGGCGATGTTCGTGCCCGCCGGCGCGATCCATGCGTACCTCTCGGGTCTCGCGGTCGAGATCATGGCCGCGAGCGACAACGTGCTGCGCGCGGGACTGTCCCCCAAGCGGGTCGACGCCGACGAGGTGCTGCAGTGCGTCTCGGTCGTCGCCGCCCCGCCGCTCCGCGTCGCCGCCGAGCGCCTGACCCCGACGACCGTCGCCTACTACGCACCGATCGACGACTTCGAGCTGTCCCTGACGACGATCGCCGACGGGTCCGAGGGCGCGCCCCCGCACCCCACGATCCCCGGCAGCGGTCCGCGCATCCTGCTCGGACTGGACGGCGAGCTCGTGGTCGAGTCCGCGATGGGGCGGCGGTCCCTCGAGCGCGGACGCGCCCTGTTCGTGCCCGCCGGCGCGGGGGTCGTGCGGGTCGCGGGGAGCGGCCGCCTGGTCCAGGCGAGCGTTCCCTGACCGGCGTTCAGTGACCGAGGGGCCGCCGACAGGTCGGCGAGGGCGCCGCGATCGCGAAGCCCACGAGCGCACGCCGGCCCGGTCCGGACCATCCGCGTCTACGGTGGAGACCATGCACCGACCTGACCGCCGTGCTCCGTCCGCCGCCTCCCGACCGCTGCTCGACCTCCCCGGTACGGTCGCGGACCTGCGCGCCTCCTTCGACGCCGGGACGACGCTCGGCATCGACGGGCGGCTCGCGGCGCTCGCCGCCCTGCGCCGCGGCATCGTCGCCGAGCGGAGCGCCCTCGAGCACGCCCTGGCCGAGGATCTGGGCAAGAGCGCCCAGGAGTCGACGGTCACCGAGATCGGGGTGGTACTCGCCGAGATCGACCACATGCGGCGGCACCTCCGGACGTGGCTGCGGCCCGGGCGCTTCGGGCTCGGCACCGCCCTCGCCCCCGGCAGCGGGCACGTGCTGCGCGAGCCCCTGGGCACGGTGCTCGTGATCGCGCCGTGGAACTATCCGGTCAATCTCGCTCTCTCCCCGCTCGTCGGCGCGATCGCGGGCGGCAACACGGCGCTCCTGGCGCCCAGCGAGCTCGCTCCCGCGACCTCGGCCGCGCTCGCACGGCTCGCCGCGCGCCACCTCGACCCCGCATGGGTCCGCGTGGTCGAGGGCGGGGTCGAGGAGAAGACGGCGCTGCTCGCCGAGCGCTTCGACCTCATCTTCTACACGGGCGGCGGCCGGGTGGGCCGCCTCGTCGCGCATGCCGCCGCGGAGCACCTCACCCCCACGGTCCTCGAGCTCGGCGGGAAGTCGCCCGTGTTCGTCGACGAGGGCGTCGACCTCGCCCGCGCGGCACGGCGGATCGTCTGGGGCAAGTTCACCAACGCGGGGCAGACCTGCACGGCCCCGGATCACCTCATGGCCACGCCCGCCACCCTCGCGGCCCTTCTCCCGCACCTGCGCGCCGCGATCGAGGAGATGTACGGGCCCGATCCGCGCACGTGCCAGGAGTACGGACGGATCATCGACGAGGCCCAGCTCGACCGCCTCGCCGGGCTGCTCGACGGCGCGACGGCCGCGATCGGAGGCGCCGAGGGGATCGACCGCGGGGCACGCCACATCCCGCCCACGGTCCTCGTGGACGTCTCGTTCGACGACCCCGTCATGGGCGAGGAGATCTTCGGGCCGATCCTCCCGCTGCTCGCCGTCTCGGGCCCGGCCGAGGCGGTCGCCCGGATCCGGGCCGGTGCCAAGCCGCTGACCGTGTACGTCTTCAGCGACGACGCGCGGACCCGGCGCCTGTTCGCCACCCGGACGTCGTCGGGCTCCCTCGCCCTGGGGCTGACCCTCGCGCACGTGGGCGCGGTGTCGATGCCGTTCGGCGGGGTGGGGGAGTCCGGGCACGGCGCCTACCACGGTCGCGCGAGCCTCGACGCCTTCACCCACGCCAAGCCGATCGTCTCCAAGCCGCTCGTCCCGGACACCCTCCGGCTCGTCTACCCGCCCGTCTCGACGCTGCGGCATCGGCTCGTGCGACGCCTGCTCGGCGGCTGAGACCTCGACCGACGGCATGCCGCGGTCGACGGACGTCGGGGGTGCACGGGCACGTGCTCCCGTACTGTGGACGCGACGCGACGGCCTCTGACCGCGGTTTCTCCTGCGCGGCGCCGACGGGTCCCACCCAGCATCCCGCCGAGGAGACGAGCGCACCGTGACGACCCCACCCTCTTCCCCGTACGGCCCGGGGCCGCAGTCCGGCCAGGGGCCCGCGGGTCCGCCGCCCTTCGGGCAGCACGGGCCGGCCCCGCATCGTCCGGAGGCGCCGAACCTCGTCAACGGCGCCACGACCGAGGGGATCCTGGGGCGCCGGGGGATCCGTCACCCGTGGGAGCTGCCGCTGCTGTGGGTCGGCGTGGCCATCACGATCATCGCCTTCGCCCTGTGGCTGTGGGCGACCGTGTACCTGATCTTCGCGGGGATCACGGGCGCCCAGTCGATGCTCGACCGCCTCGACGAGTTCTCGGGGATCGGGACCACGCTCACGCAGTTCTACGTCCTCATCGGCGTGCTCGCGCTCATGCTCTGGCTCGGCCGCGCGATCCAGTACGCCCAGCCCCGGGCGGTCGGGGTGCGCATGAGCCCCACCCAGTTCCCCGAGGGCTACCGGATGGTGGTCGAGGCCGCGCGCCACCATGGTCTGCGGCGCGTGCCCGACGCCTATGTGATGCTCGGCAACGGCACCATCAACGCCTTCGCCTCGGGCCACGGGTTCCGACGATTCGTCGTGGTCTACTCCGACCTGTTCGAGGTGGGCGGCGCCGCCCGCGACCCCGAGGCGCTGCGTTTCATCATCGGTCACGAGGTGGGGCACATGGCCGCCGGCCACGTCTCCTACGTCCGCGTGCTGTTCACGACCCTCATGATGCAGATCCCGCTGATCGGTCCCGCCTTCTCCCGCGCCCAGGAGTACACGGCCGACAACTTCGGCTACAGCTTCTGCCCGCAGGGGGCGCCCGGGACGATGGCCGTGCTCGGCGCCGGCAAGTACCTCAACGCCGATGTCAACGTGAACGAGCTGGCCGACCGCGCCGTGACGGAACGGGGCCTGTGGCTCCACATCGTCAACTGGGGCTCGAGCCATCCGATCACGACGTGGCGCGCCCATGCCCTGCGCCATCGCGGCCGTTCCGGCAAGATCTGGTTCCGTCCCGGCTCCCCGCTGTTCCCCGGGGTGGCGTCGACGCCGATGTTCCGCGGTCCCCTGCCCTCGGGCAGCGTGTTCACGAACTCGTATCCGACGCCCGACGAGGTGCTCGAGATGCTCGACGCGGCCGATGCTCAGCGTCCCCGCAACCTGACCAACCAGTTCGGCCGTTTCCCGGGAGCCGACTACTCGGGTGAGCCGTCGATCCGTGCGGTGCAGATCGCCATGCCTCTGCTGTCGCGCCGCAGCGACGTGCCGCCGCCCCCCGCCTCGGGCGGCGGGACCGCCCCCGGCGGCCCTGGACAGCGCGCCTAGACTGCGAAGGTGCCCTCCCCGTCCTCCGCCACCCAGGCCCCGACCCATCCCCGCCGCGTCCTGTTCGTCCTGCTCCTGCCGCTGTTCATGGCGCTCGTGGCGGTGTCGATCATCAACGTGGCGCTCACGCCGATCGGCCGCTCGCTCGAAGCGGACTCGACGGGGCTGCAATGGGTGCTCTCGGGCTACGCCCTCGCCTTCGGTGTGCTGCTCGTGCCCTCGGGGCGCGCCGGCGACGCGACCGGGAGACGCCGGATGCTCATCGCGGGCGTCAGCGTGTTCACCCTCGGCTCGCTGCTCGCCGGCCTCGCCTGGGACGTGAACGTGCTCAATGTGGCTCGTATCCTGCAGGGCGTCGGATCCGGCCTCCTGAACCCGCAGTCGATCGGCCTCATCCAGACCACCTTCCGCGGCCAGGCGCGAGCGCGCGCCTTCGCGATGTTCGGCACGACCGTGGCCGTCGCGACCGCCATCGGACCCGTCCTCGGCGGCCTGCTCATGAAGGTGCTCGGCGAGGACGCCGGGTGGCGCTGGATGTTCTTCATGAACGTCCCCCTCGGTATCCTCACGATCGTCCTCGCGCTCGCGTGGATACCCGACGACAAGCTCCGGCTGCGCGGCCGGGCCAAGCCCGACCTCGACCCCGTGGGCACGGTGCTGCTCGGTGCCGCGATCCTGCTCGTCATGCTGCCGTTCCTCGAGCGCTCGGTCTCCGCCCTCATGTGGCTGTGTCTTCCGGCCGGTCTCCTGCTCGTCTTCGGATGGGTGGCCTGGGAGAACCGGTACCGCGAGCGGGGGCGGCCCCCGATGGTCGACCCGAACATCTTCCGCAGCACCCCGTTCCGCAACGGGATCATCATCATCTCGGTGTACTTCCTGGGGTCGACGAGCATCTGGATCGTGGTCCCGCTCTATCTCCAGCAGCATCTGGGCCACGACCCCTTCGAGGCGTCGATCATCGGGCTCCCGTCGTCGGTCGCCGCGATGATCACGTCGCAGATCGGTGGGAAGTACGTGCTGAAGCTCGGGCGTCGACTCGTGATCACGGGCTTCCTCATCGCGATCGCCGGCCTCGCGCTCGTGGCCGTGCTCGCGGGACCGGTCGAGTCGGGTGCCATGGGCTACTGGATCCTCGCACTGCCCCTGCTGCTGATCGGCACCAGTCAGGGGTTCACGATCTCCCCGAACCAGACGCTCACCCTCAACGCTGTCGATCCCCGTTTCGGTGGCGTCGCCGGCGGCATCCTGTCACTCGGCCAGCGCATCGGCGCCGCGATCGGCACCGCCCTCATTCCCGGCATCCTGTTCTCCCTCACGGAGGGCGGCATGCCCTGGTACGAGGCGTTCGTGATCACGCTCGTGGTGATCATGGCGCTCGCGACAGTCGCGCTCGCCGTGAGCTTCATCGACCGGGCGCGCGAGAAGGCGGGTGCTGACCAGGGGGAGTGAGGCGGTCGCGTCCGGACAGGGCGGTTCTGGAATCCGCCTCGGACGGGTTGCCGCATCCGGTTAGATGGACGGCATGCAGCACATTCGGGGAGACCGACGGGGGAGAGGGGATCGTCTCTCGATCGCCATGGTGGGGACGCGCGGTGTCCCCGCTGCCTATGGCGGATTCGAGACGGCGATCGAGGAGGTCGGACGGCGGCTCGCGGAGCGGGGGCACGACGTCGCGGTCTACGCGCGGGGATCGGAGAGCAGGGAGCGCGAATACTTCGGAATGCGGGTGATCCACCTTCCCGCCGTCCCGCAGAAACAGCTCGAGACGCTCAGCCACACCGGCCTCTCCGTCCTTCACCTCATCATTCGCCGGCGGCCGGACGTGGCGTTCGTCTTCAATGCTGCCAATTCGCCCTTCCTCCCGTTGCTGCGTCTGCGCGGCGTCCCCGCCGCGATGCACATGGACGGCCTCGAGTGGCGCCGTTCGAAGTGGGGCCGTCGTGGCAAGGCCTACTACCGGTGGGCCGAGGAGTTCGGCGTGCGCACGGGGGATGCGCTCATCGCTGACGCCCCCGGCATCGCCGACTACTACCGCGACCAGTTCGATGTTGACACCGAGCTCATCCGCTACGGCGCGCCGATCCTCGAGGACGCCCAAGATGATGGGGTGCGCCAGCTGGGTGTCGAACCCGGCAGGTATCACCTGGTCGTCGCCCGCTTCGAGCCCGAGAATCACGTGCTCGACATCGTCGAGGGCTATCGGCGCAGCGATGCCGCCCATCCGCTCGTGGTCGTCGGTGCCGCCCCGTACAGCGCGGCATACACGCAGTCCATCTCGGCGGCGGCGGCCGGCGATCACCGGATCCGGCTCCTCGGAGCCGTGTACGACCAGGACCTGCTCGATGCCCTGTACTTCCATGCCTGCACTTATGTGCACGGGCATTCCGTGGGCGGCACGAACCCCTCCTTGCTGCGCGCGATGGGAGCGGGAACGCCCGTGATCGCGTACGACGTCGGCTTCAACCGCGAGGTTCTCGATGGTGATGGCTGGTTCTTCGCCGGGGCGGATGACATCGTCGCCCACTTCGCCGCGGCCGAGAGCGATCCGTCCGCGACGGCTGTGCTCGGTGAGGCGGCCCGGGATCGTGCCGCGTCCGCGTTCCGCTGGGACGATGTCGCCACGGCCTATGAGATTCTCGCCCGGCGCCTCGCGGGCGGCGAATCGGTGCACGCGACGGCAGGGCGCGCGAGACGCCGCGCAGGGGAGTGGGAGCAGTGAACGGAAGCGTGCGTACCGTTCTGGTCGTCCATCCGGGCGCTGAGCTCTTCGGCTCCGATCGCATGCTCCTCGAGAGCGTGATCGGACTTCGCGAGACAGGAGTCCGCGTCGTCGTCGCCCTCCCTGAGCACGGGCCGCTCGTCGACGAGCTGCGAACGGCGGGCGCGGAGGTCTTGACCGTGCCGATGCTCGTGCTCCGCAAGGCTCTGCTGAAGCCTGGAGGTTGGACTCGCCTCGTCCGCGGAGCCGTGGGGGGGTTCACGGCCGCATGGCGCCTTCTCGGTCG
>DAMDHZ010000055.1:0-21622 GCA_032101665.1 Brachybacterium sp.
AGGTCCAGGCACTGCACGCCACCGGGGGCGAGCGCGCGGCCCAGGACGGGGACCAGCTCCTCCTCGACCAGCTCGGGAGCCTGCACGAGGGGCGGGTGGACGAGGGAGGGGTGCCGGCCACGGTCCACCGCGCGCCGCCAGCGGCGACGGGCGTCGGTGTGCATGGCGCCGAAACGCGTCCAGCCCAGGGGGTCGGCGCCCTCCTCGTCCGCCCCCGCGCCGGCGAGCTCGTGGACCTCGCGCAGGCGGCGAGCCGGGTCCGAGCGCGCCTCGAACGTGATCCCGGCGGAGGTCGCGAGCCAGGAGGTGTCGGTGCCGACCACGATCGTGCGCTCGGAGCCGGCCCGAGCCCCGACGGGGCGGGCGGTGAGCACCAGCCCTGCGAGCACCGAGCCGGGAGGGCGGCCTGCGGCGACCGGGCGGTCCTCGACGTGGCGCAGCCCGAGGGCCAGGTTCTCGGTCCGACGGCCCCGTCCGAGCACGCGATCGGTCACGTCCACGACGGCGGCCGCGGCGCTCGCGGGTCCCAGGAACCGCACCGCGCCGACGCTGTGGCCGTCGACGTAGACCTCGACATCGCCCGTCGAGGCGGCGACCATGTGCGCCGAGAGGAGCTCGAGGTCGGCGCCGCTCTCACGATCGGTCAGGGCGGTGCCCAGGTCCACGTCGCGGCGCAGCAGCCACGCGCCCGGTCGGGCGTCGTCGGTCGCGGAGATCCAGGAGGCCCGCATCCCGAGGGCGTCGATCGCATCCACCCGGTCACCACCTCCGTCGTCTGCGGGTTCTCGCAGTCGGCAGGTTATCGTGAGCGGGCCGACGAGCGGCCCTCGGAAACCCCGGGCCGGTGATCTCGTTCGTACGAGCGCACCTCGTAGGAGTCCCGCGTTGCCCACGTTCTACACGACCGCCCGCGGTGTGGTCGCCCCTCTCGTCATGGCCCTCTGGCGTCCACGCGTCACAGGACTCGAGAACCTGCCGGACACGGGCCCGTTCCTCGTGGTCTCCAACCACCTCGCGCTCGTCGACTCCTTCGCGATCCCCGTCGTCGCGCCGCGCCCGGTGCGTTTCATCGCACGCGCCGACCTGTGGCAGAAGAAGGGCCCGATCGGCTGGGTGATGCGCACGTTCTTCACGATCATCGGCACGGTCCCGGTCGAGCGCGGCACGTTGCGCAGCGCCCAGGACTCCCTCGACGTGGCTCTGCAGGTGCTCCGCGACGGGGACGGCTTCGGGATCTATCCCGAGGGCACGCGCTCGCGCGACGGCCGGCTGTACAAGGGACGGACGGGTGCGGCGTGGCTCGCCCAGCACTCCGGTGCTCCCGTGATCCCGGTGGGTCTGCGGGGGACCGAGAACATCTTCGTCCCGGGCAGCCGCCTGCCCCGTCGGGCCCCGGTGTCGATCGCCTTCGGCGCGCCCCTCGACTTCTCGGACCTCGATCCCTCCCTGTCCGACGGGGTGCGTCGACGCCGGATGACCGCACGGATCATGGACGCGATCGCCGCGCTGAGCGGGCAGGAGCGGGCCGACACCCTGAACTCCCCGCCGGTCTCGGCCCGCGAGTGAGACCGCGGCGGCTCCCGTGACACCGCTCCCCGTGCGCCTGCGTTCGCCAGGGCGCGCGCGTACGATGGCGGCGCCTATGTCAGGAGGTCCCGCATGACCGTGGTGGTCGGCTTCATCCCCACCCCCGTCGGCTTCGCCGCGCTCGATGCGTCGCTCGACGAGGCCCGGCGCCGTGGAGGCCCGCTGATCGTGGTCAACGTGGTGCGCGACGGCGACGAGGACGATCCGCGGCACGCGAGCGCCGAGCAGCTCGAGATGGCGCAGGACCGCCTGCGCGGTGCGCCCGTGCGGGTCGACGTGCGCCAGGTGCGCGCCGAGCTCGGCATCGCCGGCATCCTGCTGGACATCGCCGAGACCGAACGCGCCGACCTGCTCGTGATCGGCATCCGCCGCGAGCGCGAGCACAACCGTCAGTTCCTCGGCTTCACCGCCCAGAAGCTGCTCGTCGACGCGGCGTGCGACGTGCTCGTGGTCTGAGGCCTGCGTCCCATGACCTACGAGCCCCCTGCCCGCAGCCCTCGCGCCGCCGCCCTCGTGCGGGGGGAACTCCTGCGCCCCCGCTCCGAGCGCCGTCCCAGCTTCATGCGCGGCCTCGCGATCGGCATCGACATCGGCGGCACCCGGGTCAAGGCGGGCGTGGTCGACGTGTACGGACAGGTGGTCGAGCGCCTGGACCGCGCCACCCCGACCCACTCCCCCGAGGCCACGGAGGACGTGATCGCCGACATCGTCGGCGATCTGCGCGGACGCCATCACGTGCGAGCGGTCGGGATCGGCGCCGCCGGCTTCATCGACGAGAACCGTTCGACCGTGTTGTTCGCCCCGCACCTCGCGTGGCGTCGCGAGCCGCTGCGCGCCCGTCTCGTCGAGCGCCTGCGGATGCGGGTCGTGGTCGAGAACGACGCGAACGCGGCCGCGTGGGCGGAGTACCGCTTCGGCGCCGCCCAGGGCGAGGACTCCGTGGTGCTCGTGACACTCGGCACCGGCATCGGCGGCGGCATCGTCGCTCACGGTCTCCTCGAGCGCGGCCGTCACGGTGTGGCCGGCGAGTTCGGCCACATGACCCTGGTCCCCGAGGGGCGTCGCTGCGAGTGCGGCGACCGCGGCTGCTGGGAGCAGTACGCGGGCGGATCCGCCCTCGCCCGCAGCGCGCGCGAGCTCGCCTCGAGCGGCACTCCCCTGGCCGGCGCCCTGCTCGACGCGGTCGACGGCCGGGCCGACCAGCTGAGCGGCCGCGTCGTCTCCCGTTGCGCGGACGAGGGCGACCCGGCCGCCGAGGGACTCCTGCGGGAGACCGGCGAATGGCTCGGGATGGGCCTCGCGAACCTCGCGGCCGCCCTCGACCCCGGGATGCTCGTGGTCGGCGGCGGCGTGAGCGCCGCCGGTGACCGGCTCATGGAGCCCGCCCGTCGCACCTTCGCGCAGTCGCTCACGGGGCGCGGCTATCGTCCCTCGCCGCGCATCGAGGTGGCGGCACTCGGCAACGACGCGGGCTTCATCGGCGCCGCGGACCTCGCCCGCACCGCGCCGCGCCGTTCCGCGGACGCCCCGGTGCGCCGTCGGGCCCAGGCCGCCCGCGAGCGCCGCCGCGCGCTGCGCGCCCGCTGACGCGAGTCCCCCGGCGGTGCCGGCGACGGGAACGGCGGTATCCCGCGAGCCTGAGCCCCCGGGACACCGCCGCGGTCACGCCCGCATCCGGCCGCCGCGAGCGACCGGCCGGCGGCGAGTCAGCTGCCGGCGTTCGTGCGGGCCTCGCCGAGCACGGAGTCCGGCTGGCCGTCCTTCGGGTCGCCGCCGGGCTCCTGGTCGCCCTTCGCGGCGTGGTACGCGGCCTCGATGCGGTCGCCGACCTCCTGATCGATGTGGCGCCAGTAGGCGAAGACGTTCGAGAGGACCGGCTCCTCGACGTCGGGGATCAGCGTCCCGGCGACGGTCTCGACGAGACGCTCGCGCTCCTCCTCGGAGTACACGTCGCGCACGAGCGTGTGCGCCTGACCGAAGTCGTCGTCCTCGGCGTGCAGGGTGTACGCGGCGCGGACGAGCTGGCCGTCGGCCTCCCAGCCGTTGTCCACGGGCCCCTGGGCGTCCTGGTAGGCGCGCCCGTACGAGTTGGGGGCGTACACGGGCGCGTTGCCCGTGTGGTGGAACTGCATGTGCCCCTCCTTGTCGTAGGAGTTGGTGGGCGCCAGCGGCGCGTTGACCGGCAGCTGGTTGAAGTTCACGCCGACGCGATTGCGCTGTGCGTCGGGGTAGGAGAACACGCGGCTCAGCAGCATCTTGTCGGGCGAGACGCCGGTGCCGGGCACCGTGTTGGACGGGCTGAACGCCGCCTGCTCGATCTGGGCGAAGTGGTTGGACGGGTTCTGGTTGAGCGTGAAGCGTCCGACCTCGTGCAGCGGGTAGTCCTGGTGCGACCACGTCTTGGTGAGGTCGAAGGGGTTGAACCGGTAGGTCTTGGCCTCCTCGTACGGCATGATCTGCACGCTCAGGGTCCAGGACGGGAAGTCGCCCCGCTCGATCGCGTCGAACAGGTCGCGGCGGTGGTAGTCCCCGTCCTCGCCCGCGAGCTTGCCGGCCTCCTCGTTGGTGAGGTTCTCGACGCCCTGATCGGTGTGGAAGTGGTACTGGACCCAGAACCGCTCCCCCGCCTCGTTGACCCACAGATAGGTGTGCGAGGAGTAGCCGTTCATGTGGCGCCAGGACTTGGGCAGCCCGCGGTCGCCCATGAGGTAGGCCACCTGATGGGCGCTCTCGGGCGAGAGGCTCCAGAAGTCCCACTGCATGTTGTTGCTGCGCAGGCCGGAGTCGGGCATGCGCTTCTGGGAGTGGATGAAGTCGGGGAACTTCATGGGGTCGCGGACAAAGAAGACCGGCGTGTTGTTGCCGACCATGTCGAAGTTCCCGTCCTCGGTGTAGAACTTCAGCGCGAAGCCGCGGACGTCGCGCCAGGTGTCGGGCGAGCCGAGCTCCCCGGCGACCGTGGAGAAGCGCGCAAGCATCGGGGTGGTCGCTCCCGGCTGCAGGAACGTCGCCTTGGTGTACCGGCTGACGTCGTGGGTGACGACGAACTCGCCGAACGCGCCCGACCCCTTGGCGTGGGGGCTGCGCTCCGGGACGCGCTCGCGGTCGAAGCGGGCGAGCTTCTCGACGAGGGCGACGTCGTGCAGCATGAGCGGCCCGTCGGGGCCGACGGACAGGGAGTTGGCATCGGACTCGCGGCGGGCGCCGGACTCGGTGGTCGAGGGCTTGGCCGGGTCGAAGCCCGGGTACTCGTGATCCTGCTTTTGGGTCATGCTGGTTCCTCCTCGGGGTGATGAGCGGAGCTCGTGGGGGGCAGGTGGACGGTCAGGAGACGGCTCGGGCGCCTGCTCCCGAGGCGGTCGCCTCGCTGCACTCGGCGCACAGGCCGCGGTAGACGACGTCGGCCTCCTCGACGGTGAAGCCGCGGTCGTCGGGCAGGCTCAGGCACGGGGCGATCCCGACCGCGCACGGCACGTCCTCGATCCGGCCGCACGAGCGGCAGATGAGGTGGTGGTGGTTGTCGTGCCGATGCATCTCGAAGCGGGCGCGTCGCTCGTCGAGGGAGATGCGCCGCACCAGACCTGCGGCGGTGAGCGCGTTGAGCACGTCGTACACGGCCTGCTTGGAGACGCTGCCCAGGCGGTCGCGCACAGCCGTCGCGATCGCGTCGGCGTCGGAATGCTGGCGCTCGGAGATGACGGCGAGCGTGGCCAGCCGCGGCGCGGTGACCCGCAGACCGGCCGCACGCAGGTCGGCCTCGAGCGGAGCGTTCTCCGCCGGTGCCGTGTCCTGACGTGGTGTCACCATGGCATCACCGTACGACGCATTCTGGACTGGGTCAAGAAAACGATCCGGTCCGACGGCGCGGCCGCGTGCGCGCCACACCCTCATGCACGAAGCCCCGCCGGTCATCGGACCGGCGGGGCTTCACACCGTGGAGCCGCCTTGGGGAATCGAACCCCAGACCTATTCATTACGAGTGAATCGCTCTGCCGACTGAGCTAAGGCGGCACGCCCTCGCACGCGGCGAGGACCGCATCACTCTACGAGAATCCGAGGCTGCCGCGCAAAGCGGGGGCGTGAGGGGCTCGTCACCCCTGCCCTCGCCCCGGCCTCAGGAGCAGACGAGGTCCTTCTCGGGCGCGGTGCCGTCCAGGAGGTAGTGGTCGACGGCGTCCTCGACGCAGCCGCCGGAGCGGCCGTAGGCGGTGTGGCCCTCGCCCTCCCATGTGATGAGCGTGGAGTTGTCGAGCTGCTCGGCGAGCGCCTGTGCCCACGGGTACGGGGTCGCAGGGTCGCCGGTGGTGCCGATCACGACGATCAGGTCGCTGCCCTGGGCGTGGATCTCGGCCGGCTTGCGCACGGGGCCCTCGGGCCACATCCCGCAGGCCATGCCGGTGAAGCCCATCGAGCCGCCGAACGTCGGGGAGCTCTCGGCGAGCGACGTCGCCTGCTCCTGCATCCAGGACTCGTCCTCGACGGCCGGGTGGTCCAGGCAGTTCACGGCGGTGATCGAGTAGGTGCCGTTGCCCGTGTAGTGGCCGTCGTCGCCGCGCTCGCTCGAGAGGTCGGCGAGGTACAGCAGCAGCGAGCCGTTGCCGTTCATCGCCCCCTGCAGGCCCTGGGCGACATAGCTCCAGTTCTGGTCGTTGTACATGCCCACGAGCACGCCCGAGCGGGCGAGAGCCCCGGTGAGCGGACGCGCGGAGTCGTTGGTCGCGACGGGCGTCTCGTCGGTCGCGGCGAAGAAGTCGCGGATCTGCTGGACGCCCTCCTCCGCGGTGCCCTTGAGGGGGCATGCGTCCGAGCCCTGGTCGATGCACCACTGGGCGAACGCGTGGACGGCGTCCTCGAAGCCCTTGGCCTGGCCCGCGACCATCTCGTCCCCCGTGAGGGTCGGGTCGATCGCCCCATCGAGGACGACCTTGCCGGTGCGACCCGGGTAGAGCTCGGCATAGGTGGCGCCCAGGTAGGTGCCGTAGCTGAAGCCCAGGTAGTCGAGCTTCTCGGAGCCGACGGCCGAGCGCATCACGTCCATGTCACGGGCGGCGGACTCGGTGTCCATGTAGCCCAGCAGGTCCCCGGAGTTCTGCTCGCACGCATCGGCGATGCGCTGCATCCACTCCTTGCCGCGGGACAGCCCGTCGGGCGTGAGCATGTCGTAGGTGTCGGCGAGGTACTCGTCGGTCTCGGCATCGTCGAGGCACCTGATCGGATCGGAGGTGCCCACGCCACGCGGGTCGAAGCCGATCAGGTCGTAGCTCTCCCGCACGGACTCACTCACGATCGAGGTGCCCGAGTCGCCCACGAACTCGACGCCCCCGCCGCCGGGGCCGCCGGGGTTCATCAGCAGCGACCCCTTCTTCTGCCCCGTCGCCGGGACGTCGATCATCTGCAGGGTGATGTCGCCCTTGCCGGGGTCGTTCCACGCCTTGGGCACGGTGATCGAGCCGCAGCGGGCACCGGTGTAGTCCTCGCACGGCTCCCAGTCGATCTGCTGGGAGTAGTACGCGCTGTACTTCTCGTCGGTCGCCGGGTCGCCGTCGAGGTCCGCCGCCGAGGTGCCGATCTCGGGCAGCGCGCCGTCGCCGGCGTCACCGCCCGAGTCCGAGCCGCCGTCGGAGGCCGAGGAGTCGGAGCTGGGCGAGGACGCGGCCCCGCCGAAGGGAAGGATGCTGCAGCCCGTGAGGGCCAGGGTGAGCGCGGCCAGGGCCGTCACGAGTCGGGCGGGGCGTCGCGTGTCCATGGCAGCTCCTTCGTGGGGATGTCCCGGGGGCGGACGGGCCCATCCTAGGGGCGGGGTGCGTCACGCGAGTCCTCAGGAGCAGCACGGGGCTCCCCCGTTCCTCATGCGGTGGGCAGGTCCTGCGGGCGCCGGCGCGTGAGTCGTTACAGTGAGCGCGTGGAAGCGCCGAGGGGGAACCGGAGCGCCAGATGGCGCGACGCCCTGGTGGTCGTGCTCGTGCTCGTCGAGATGGCGCCCGCGCTGATCGTGGCACCGGACGCCCTCGGGCTCGCGCGGGCCGTCGTCGGGCTGGCCGCCGGTCTCGCCCTGCTGGGACGCCACCGCTGGTGGCGCTGGCTGCTGCCCGTCCTGCTCGTGGTCGACGGCTTCGCGTGGTCGCTCGTGGTGCTGCTAGGCGCGACGTTCAGCTACGCGGTGCGCTCCCCCCGCCGCGTGCCGACGTTCCTGGTCGGGCTGCTCGCGACCATGTCGGCGATGGTGCCGATCTTCCAGACCCGGCCTGCTCCGATGGTGCTGTGGGCGCTCCTGAGCGCCTTGGTCGTCGGCGTGACGATGGTGCTGGGCATGTACGACCGGGCGCGCCACCTGCTGCTGGTCGGTCTGCAGGAGCGGGCCGACGAGGCGGAGCGGCGCCAGGCGATCGCCGAGGAGCAGGCCCGGCGCGCGGAGCGCACCCGCATCGCCCGCGAGATGCACGACATCGTCGCCCACAAGATCTCGCTCGTGGCCCTGCAGGCCGGTGCGCTCGAGGTCAACCCGAACCTCGACCGCGACAAGGTCGCCGAGTCGGCGGGGCTGATCCGCACGACCGCGACCGAGGCGCTCTCGGAGCTGCGCCAGGTGCTCGGAGTGCTGCGCGGGGCCGATGACGGCGCGCCGCTCGCGCCCCAGCCCACGTGGGAGGACGTGCGGCGCCTCGTGGAGTCCTCGAAGGACGCGGGGGTCGCCGTCGACCTGTTCGACTTCGTCGACGATCCGGTGCCCGACGCGCTCGCCCGCACCATGTACCGGGTCGTGCAGGAGTCGCTGACGAACATCCACAAGCACGCCCGGCACACGCGGGCCCGCGTGGCCCTCATCGGCGAGCCGGGCGGCGACCTCGTGGTCGAGGTGAGTAACGTGCTTCCTCGGGGATTCGAGACGGATCTCCCGGGAGCCCGGATGGGACTGTCGGGGATCGAGACCCGCGTCCTGCACGCGGGCGGATCGATCACGTCGGGCCCCACCGAGGACGGACGATTCGCAGTGAAGGCGGTGATCCCGTGGCCGACCGTGCAGGCGTGACCCGGGTGGCTCTGGTCGACGACGACGCGCTCGTGCGGGCGGGGCTCTCGATGATCCTGGGGGCAGATCCCGGGATCGAGGTGGTCGGCGAGGCCGGCGACGGCAGTGGCGCCGTCGAGCTCGTGCATCGTCATCGGCCCGATGTGCTGCTGATGGACGTGCGGATGCCGACGATGGACGGGATCGCCGCGACGAAGGCCGTGACGGCGCTCGCGGAGCACCCGGCGATCATCATGCTCACGACGTTCGACATGGACGAGTACGTCTTCACGGCTCTCGAGGCGGGCGCCAGCGGTTTCCTGCTCAAGGACACGCCGCCCACCGATCTGATCCAGGCGGTGCACGTCGTGGCGCGCGGTGACGCGATGCTCGCCCCCACCGTCACCCGGCGGATGCTCTCGCACTTCTCGCAGGCCAATCCCGGCTCGGCGCCCGAGCCGCACACGGGCCTCGACACCCTCACCGAGCGGGAGACCGAGGTGCTCGGCGCGGTCGGCGCAGGACTGTCCAATGCGCAGATCGGGGCGCGACTGTTCATGTCGGAGGCGACCGTCAAGGCGCACGTCTCAAAGATCTTCTCCAAGCTCGACTGCACCAACCGGGTGCAGATCGCGATCATCGCCCACGAGGCGGGACTCACCGCGATCGATCAGCCGCCCGCCTGACAGCAGCCCTGAGGGCCCGATGAGGGAGCCGGGGCTCAGCCCCAGCCGAGCTCGTGCAGGCGCCCCTCGCTCATGCCAAACAGGTGACCGAGCTCGTGCAGCACCGTGACCCGGATCTGTTCGACGAGGTGGCCGCGGGAGATCGAGTGGCGCTCGAGCGGGCCGCGAAAGATGAGGATGCGGTCGGGTTCGGCGTAGCCATCGAACACGCTGCGGCGATCGAGCGGGATCCCGACGTACAGGCCCAGCAGCTCGGGACCGGGCGGCGGCTCCTCCTCGACCAGGATCACGACGTTGGCCTCGGCGATCGCGCGCGCGACCTCGTCGGGCAGCGAGTCGAGGGCGTCGTCGACCGCCTCGCCGAAGTCGTCCGGGCTCATCGCGATCACGGGGCCATCGTGACAGGTGCCCCTGGGGATGCGTCGGGGTCACAGGAGCCGTCGGGGTGTCGCCTGCACCGCATCGGCCCTCCTCCGGTGGCCCGAGAGGGGGCGCGGCCGATATGCTCGGTGCGCTCGGCACCAGGCGGTGGCGCGGACGCCCGCGGCCACCGGTCGCCGAGCCATCGGGCCCCCATCGTCTAGCGGCCCAGGACACTGGCCTTTCACGCCGGCGACACGGGTTCGAATCCCGTTGGGGGTACCAGCAGCGTCTGCTTCCCGAGCGACGTGACCTCCGGTGCGGAGCGCAGCGGTGCCGCTCAGCGCATGACGGCGCTGATGAGCAGGTTCAGGATCCACCCCCCGAGCATGATCGCGAGGTGCGCGCCACCGATGGCCGTGCCCGCGATCGCAGCCCCATGCGCGCGCCCGCGCTGCACGAGCCCGATGATGCCCACGATCACGGTGACGAGGGCGAGCAGCGCGATGGGCACCGCCGTCAGCAGCACGAGGTGGCTCGGGTTCAGGTGGTAGCGGTAGGAGAGAAGCGGGAGCAACAGGTTCACGCCCTGGGACACGATCGAGAGCACGACGACGAGGATCCCGCCGATGAGCGAGATGATCCCCGCCGGGTTCGACGCGGTCCGCGTCGGCCCCGCCGGCGAGCTCGAGGGTGCGGACGGGTTCATGGGGGCACTGGCAGCCATGCCGGCCAGTATGCCCCCCGAACTGCCGGCGGCTGCGAGGTGACTCACAGCCGAACTGGTTCTGGCACCGTCGCGCGTCCGGTAGAGTTGTCGAGGTCGGAAGCGCGGGAGCGCCGATGACTCGCATCAGGCCCTGTAGCTCAGTTGGTTAGAGTGCCGCCCTGTCACGGCGGAGGTCGCCGGTTCAAGCCCGGTCAGGGTCGCCCCCACGAGAGGCCCCGGAGCACACGCTCCGGGGCCTCTCGCATGTCACGGGCACGGCCGTGCCCCGCCGCTGGATCTGAGTGATGCGGCCCGGATCCTCGGCGTGGTCTCGCTCTCAGTGCCCGATTGCGATTGGGGCGTGCCCGGCCGCCCTGCTACGCTGAACCCCGGTCGCCCGCGCGCGACCTCGGCTCTGTAGCTCAGTTGGTAGAGCGTTCGACTGAAAATCGAAAGGTCACCGGATCGACGCCGGTCGGAGCCACCACCGCAGAACCCCCGCCCTCAAGGCGGGGGTTCTTGGCGTTCGGCGCGGCGCTTCGAGGCGGCGTCCCCGCTGCCTTGGCGGCAGAAGCGGGCGGACGCCTCGTCGCGACCTCAGCCCTCTCCCTCGCGCCGGGGCCATGCTCGCCACCGACCGTCCGGGGCCACCGCCGCGAGCGCCCTCAGTCGCAGCTCCGCCCTCCGCAGGACCGGTGCCGGCACCTCCTCGGCGCGCGAAGCTCCGGACTCGGCCCGCTCACTGTCACCCGTCTCGAGCTCGTACTCGACGGTCTGTCCCATGTCCTGCACGAGGTCGCCGTTGGGCTCGAGATGGATACGTGGGGCCCGCGGCACGCTCACATGCTCCCAGTAGTGACCGCCGACGACCGCGAGCACATGCCACTCGAGGTCGTCGGCCGCAGTCTCCCAGGTCTCGTCGCACGCGTCGCATCCACAGGAGGGATATGCGAAGGAGTGCAGCACGCCCGCCTCCACGAGAACGCCGGGAAGGTCGGTCAGCACGATCGTGAGCGGCGCGGCGGTGGCGCTGTTCGGGGTCAGGCGAATGGCTTGCACGACCTCCCCCGGCTCCCACGACCGGAGCATCCCCTCCACGACACCAGGGCCGTGCTCGATGCTCACGTCATAGCGTGCGATGAGGTGATCGATGAGCGCCCTGGCGACGGTGTGCAGCGGCGCGAAGCGCTCGAGATGCGTCACGCGGGAGTAGCTCTCCTCGGGCGGCTCGTCGCCGTCGTACGACCAACGGTTCCCGAAGTCGATGACCACGCCCTGATCGTTCCTGAACTCCAGCGCCGCGACGCGGGGGCGCTCGTACTCGGTCATCCCGTTCACCTCGTCCGCATCCCCTGTCGTCACATGGTCGTCGCCCGTTGCCGCCCGGCGGACCCGGCCCTCCCGGCGACATCGTCGGCGACGGCCAGGGCGAGCTCGCAGAACATCGAGTCGGCCCACGAGAACCACGGGCGCGAGAAGGCCGCAGGGTCGCTCGGATCGAAGGACTCGTGGATGCACCCGGTGCCGGCGTCGGTGTCGGCGATCATGCGGACGAGCCGAGCGCGTTCGGCGGCGGTGCCGGTCAGCCCCTGCACGGCGAGCGCGATGGGCCAGACCCGTCCGGGCAGGGTATGCGGGCTGCCGACGCCCGCCGTGAGCGTGCCCGCGAAGTAGTACGGGTTCTGCTCGCTCAGCACGACGTCGCGCGTGCGCTCCCAGACCTCTCGGTCGATCACGTCGGGCGCCTCGAGGGGCAGGGACAGCAGCGACGGCGTGTTGGCGTCGTCCATCTCGAGCACGCCGCCGAGGCCGTCGACCTCGTAGGCGTAGTGGCGCCCGCCGTCCTCATCGACCACCATGCCGTGCTCGGCGACCGCCGCCACCAGCTCCGCCGACAGGGCGCGGGCGTCCGCGGCCAGGGCGGGGTCGGCGAGCACCTCCGTGGCGAGCTCGGCGACCGCGCGCAGCGCCTGGGCGGCGAAGAGGTTCGCGGGGATGTTGTAGCCGTAGGTGCACGCGTCGTCAGAGGGGCGGAAGCCGCTCCACGTCAGGCCCACGGGGGCCACGGGAGTGCCGCGCCCCTCGCGGGCGAGGGTCTCGGTCGGGATGGAGGTCTCGCGCTCGAAGCGGTACGGCGAACGCTCATGATCCTGCTCGAGGCGGAGCTGCGCCACGATCGTGCGCAGGAGCTCGTGCACCCGCGCGTCGAAGACGCCCGTGTCCCCTGTGGCGCACCACATGCGGTGCGCCAGGGTCACGGGGTAGGCGAGCGAGTCGATCTCGTACTTCTGCTCCCAGACGTGCGGGTCCTCGCACACGTCCTCGGGGTCGTAGTGAGCGCCCGTGGGCCCGTCGTTGAACGCGTTCGCGTAGCTGTCGTGGGCTAGGCATGAGAACTGGCGGCGCACGACGGCCCAGATCAGGTCGGCGAGCGCCGGACTCTCGGGCACGAGACGCAGGTACGGCGTCAGCTGCGTCGTCGAGTCCCGCATCCACATCGCGGGGATGTCGCCGGTGATGACGAACGCGCTGCCGTCCTCGCCGATCGTGATCGTCTCGGCCAGGGTGCGGCACAGGGCGGCGTGCACCATGTCGCCGATCCGTTCCCCGCATGCACGGCCCACGCGGTCGGCGGCCGTTCGCAGCACGGCCCGGATCTCGGGGTCGAGCACGTCGGTGGTCATGATCGGGCTGCCCCTTCGTCGGCAGAGATGCGGATCGTCCTGCTGTCACTCGGCGGATCGAGACCCGGGCCGCACCATACGCTCACGCGGAGCGGCAGGGCCACGGGCTCTCCCGTGGCCCACGAACCGAGCTCGGCGAGCGCCACCCGGGCCGTCAGCCGGGCGCACCCATGGGCGGGGACTCGCGCGCGCACGATCGTGAGCAGCTGCCGCCGCCGAGGACGGACGCCCACCTCGTGGCGGCGGGCGAAGATCGGGAGGGGGACGTCGGCCGCGTACGGTCCGGAGTTGTGCACGTCGACCAGGATCTCGGCCGCCGCCCCGGCGGCAAGCGTCCCCGTGGACACCGCGATGTCCTCGATGATGCGCGCCCGGAGGTCGGGAAGGTGGGCGGTGCCCAGGGGCAGATGTCGGCGGACATCGGCGTCGAGATAGCCACGAGCCGTCTCGGTGCGCTCGTCATGGGCGACGGGCATGACCCCATCGGCCGCGGGGAAGCCGGCGGGCAGTCGTCCCGCCGCCTGTCCGGTCAGCAGGGTCTCGGCCACCGCACCGCCGCCGCGCGGGCCGGGGAAGGGGGTGACGATGAGGGCGTCGGCGAGCGCGTGCAGCTCCGTGAGGGCGCGGGGGCGGCCGTCGATGACGACGGCCACGACGGGGATGCCGCAGCTCTTCGCCGCGCGGACGACGTCGAGCTGCGCCGCCGGCAGGGATACGGAGGACAGGTCGACGCCCTCGCCGTTGGTGGTGTCCGCCGCGGAGTCCTCGACGGCACCGTTGTCGGCGAATGCGTCCTGATAGCTGCGCCGGCTTGTCCCGCCCAGCACGACGACGGCCGCGTCGGCGTCGTCGCACACGGCCGCGACCTCGCCGAGCCAGCCATCGTCGCCACGCGTGCGGCGGTGACTACCCCGTGCGGCGCGCACCCGCTCGGCGCCGAGCCGGTCGACCAGAGCCGCGCGCACGGTGGACGCCCCCGGCTCCGGCACGGGGCGCGGCGGCGTGTAGTCCCCTAGCTGGGCGTCGAGGTCGTCGGCATTGGGTCCGACCACGGCGATCGTCGCCGAGGAGGACAGGGGCAGGACGCCGGCATCGTCGACGAGCACGATCGACTGCCGCGCCGCACGGTCGAGAGCGCCCTCGACGTCGATGTCGTCGAGCCCCGGAGCCGGAACGGCCGCCCGCTGCGGACCGAGCAGCCCGACGCGACGCTTGAGCGCCAGGACGCGGTCGACCGCGCGGTTCAGCAGAGCCTCGTCGACGAGGCCCCGGTCGAGGGCCTCCCCCAGGTGCGTATAGGCCTCGTCCCACAGGCTCAGGTCCACACCTGCCGTCAGGGCGAGGGCGGCCGCCGAGGCGAGGTCCGGTGCGCCGTCCCGCAGGCGGTCGATCGCGAGACCGTCCGCCATCACGATCCCGTCCCAGCCCCACTGCTCGCGCAGGGTCCCGGTGAGCAGTTCCCGATTGCCCGTGCACGGGATGCCGTCGATGTCGTTGTAGGCCGACATGAATCCGGCCACCCCGGCCTGCGCGGCGGCGTGGGCCGGCCGCAGATGGATCTCGCCGAGCTCCCGCGGGCCGACAGGAGCGCTCGAGCCGTTGCGTCCGCCGATGCCCGCGCCCTGCGCCGCGAGGTGCTTCGCGACGACCGCGACGTGGCCGGGGCCGATGGGCTCACCGGGGCCGGCTCCCTGCAGACCGCGGACGGTCGCCGCGACCAGGGCGGCGGCGAGCGCCGGATCCTCCGAGAAGCACTCCTCGGCGCGCCCCCAGCGCGGGTCCCGGAGCACGTCGAGGCCCGAGACGAGCACCAGGTGCGTGCCGCGGGCCGATGCCTCGGCGGCGACGATCCTGCCCAGCGTCTCCATGAGCTCGACGTCCATGCCCGCTCCGAGCGCGAGGTTGACCGGGAGGGTCGTGGCGCCGAGCGCCTGGATGCCGTGGGGCGCCTCCTCGACGAAGAGCACGGGGGTGCCGTCGCCGTGGTCGCGCACGAAGTCCTGCACCGCGGTGTAGGCCTCGGCGCTGCGCTCGGGCGGGATGCCGTTGTCCCAGTGCACTCCCGACCACGGATCCGCGCGCAGCACGCCGTAGATGGCGCCGATGCTCCCGAAACGATCGAGCTCGGCACGCAGCACGTCGGTGATGCAAGGTCCGCTGCGCGTCCAGCGGACCGCTTCCCATCCCTTGAGCCGCTGGTTGAGCTGGCCGATGCGGGAGGACAGCGGGAGTGAGGCGGCGGTCGGGCCTGTCATCCCTTGATCGCACCCGAGACGAGCGCGCGCTGCATCTGCCGCTGCAGGAGCGTGTACACGAGGTAGACCGGCAACAGGGTGAGCAGGGTTCCCGCCATGAGGACACCGTAGTCGGTGCCGGCCGTCTCGAGCGGGCACCGCAGGCCTGAGCCACGTGGACGGTGCTGCGCCGATCCGCTCCCCCGGGCCCTCTCCCCCGCCTAGGCTGGATCTCGGCGTGCCGCGCGATCCGCGGCCGCCGTCCTTCACCGCGAACCCCAGGAGCATGACGAGGATGTCATCGGAGAACCCGGACCTCGCGATCGCGCAGGCCGCGACGCTCGAGCCCATCGAGACCATCGCCGCGCGGGCGGGCATCCCCGCCGAGGCGCTCATCCCCTACGGCCGCACCAAGGCCAAGGTTGATCTGCGGGTCCTGGCCGCCTCGACGCCCGCGCGCAGCGGCGACGGCGAGCACCGCCTCGTGCTGGTGACGGCGATGTCGCCCACTCCGGCGGGCGAGGGCAAGTCCACCACCACGGTCGGACTGGCCGACGCGTTCTCGCTGCGGGGGCGGCGCACGATGGTGGCGCTGCGCGAGCCGGCGCTCGGTCCGATCATGGGCATCAAGGGCGGCGCCACGGGTGGCGGCCACGCGCAGGTGGTCCCGATGGAGGACATCAACCTGCACTTCACGGGTGACTTCCACGCGATCCAGATCGCCAACAACACGCTCGCCGCGCTCGTCGACAACCACATCCAGCAGGGCAACGCGCTCGGCATCGACCCGCGGCGCCTGCAGATCAAGCGGGTGGTCGACGTCAACGATCGCGCCCTGCGCCACGTCGTGATCGGTCTCGGGGGCCCGCTCCAGGGTGTCCCTCGTGAGGACGGCTTCGACATCGTCGTCGCCTCCGAGATCATGGCGATCCTGTGTCTTGCCCGCGACATCCACGACCTGCAGCGACGCATCGCGAAGATCGTCGTCGGCTTCACGGGCGACCGTGAGGCGGTGACCGTCGCCGACCTGCGGGTGGAGGGCGCGATCACCCTGCTGCTCAAGGACGCGATCAACCCCAACCTGGTGCAGACCCTCGGTGGGACCCCGGCGCTCGTGCACGGCGGCCCGTTCGCCAACATCGCCCACGGCTGCAACTCGCTCACCGCGACCGCGCTGGCCCAGTCGCTCTCGGAGGTCACGGTCACCGAGGCCGGGTTCGGCTCCGACCTGGGCGCCGAGAAGTTCCTCGACATCACCGCCCGCTTCGGCCGTCTGGTGCCCGACGCGGTGGTCGTGGTCGCGACCGTCCGCGCCCTGAAGATGCACGGCGGGGTCGCCAAGGGTGAGCTCGACACGGAGGACGTCGAGGCCGCGCTCGCGGGCACGGTGAACCTGCGCCGCCACGTCGAGAACATCCGCGCCTTCGGGCTCGAGCCGGTGATCGCCCTCAACCGCTTCCCCGCCGACACCGAGGCGGAGCTCGAGGCGGTGCTTGCGTGGGCCCGCGAGCACGGCTTCCGAGCCGCGCTGTCGGAGGTGTGGGCTCGCGGCGGCGAGGGCGCTCTGGACCTCGCCGACCAGGTCACCGCCGCGTTCGAGCACGGCGGCGGTTTCCGTCACCTCTACGACCCGTGCGACGGGATCGAGGCGTCCCTGAGCACGATCGCGACCCGGATCTACGGCGCCGACCGCGTCGAGCTCGAGGGGCGCGCGCCCGCGCAGCTGCGCATGCTCGCGCGCCACGGCTGGGACCGGCTGCCCGTGTGCGTGGCCAAGACCCAGTACTCGTTCTCGGACGACCCGACCGCGCTCGGGGCGCCCACCGGGCATGTCCTGCACGTGCGGGATCTCGTGCCCAAGATCGGGGCGGGGTTCGTCGTCGCGCTCACGGGGGACATCATGACGATGCCCGGCCTGCCGAGAGAGCCGGCCGCCCTGCGCATGGGCGTCGATGCCGAGGGCAACGCCGTCGGGCTCTTCTGAGACCGGCGGCCGCGCGCACCCGTCTCAGCGGCCGGGTGCCTCGTCCGGGTCGGCCTCGTGTGCGTCGTCGTCCCCGCTCGACAGCTCCTGGCCCGTGAGGTCCTCGGACAGGTCGTCCTCGGCGGCAGCCCGCTCGGCCTGCTCCTCCGACGCCTGCGCGTCCTCGGGGTCGAGCAGGTCCTCGGCGTCGATGTCCATCTCGTCTGCCGCAGAGAGCGGTTCGGTCTCGTCCTCGTCCCAGTTGGAGAACCGGGAGAGGTCGCTGCGGTCGTGCGTGGCGACGACGTTGGTGGGGAAGCGCTCGGTGTCGCCGTGGAAGTTCTCGTCGACCTTCGCGAGGGCGTCCTCGTCGATGAAGCCGTCCTCGTCGTCGTCCTCGTCGAGGGAGCGGGCGAGCCGCGGCGTGAGCTCGTCGGTCACGTAGCGCCCCCCGCGCGTGAAGCCGCGACGGAAGGCGGCGCGCGCGACCATCGTGCTCGAGACGGGCACCGTGACCATCTGTGCGAGCACGACGAGCAGGGCCAGGGCGACCCCCGCGACCGAGCCGAGCGCCACGGCCACGCCGAGCATGAGGAGGATGAGGCCGACGGTCTGTGGCTTGGAGGCGGCATGCATGCGGGTGAGCACCTCGGGGAAGCGCTGCAGGCCGATCGCGGCGATCAGGGTCTGGAGCGCACCGAGGAGCATGAGCACGAGGGCGAGGGTCTCAGCGGCGGTCATCGTGCTCGCCCCTCTCGGCATCGAGGGGAGTCTCGGTGCCGATCTCCCGATCGGAGTCGGCCCCGCGTTCGGCGTCGTCGGCCGCCGCGTGCTCGTCGAGCACGGCCTCGCCGGGGGCGCTGATCGCCTCGCGGTGATCACCGCGCGCATCCGAACGCGAGGCACCGGGTCGACGGGTGCCCGAGGCGTCCTCCCGTGACACGAAGCGGGCCACTGCGACGCTCGCCATGAACGACAGGCCCGTGAGCGACAGCATCGCGGCCGCCGCGTACGTGGTGCGTGAGGACGCGGTGTAGACGGCGAGCGCCATCACCATGAGCACCACGAGCATGTCGGATCCGACGGCACGGTCCAGGATCGTCGGCCCCGTGATGATGCGCACGACGATGAGCACTCCGGCGATCGCGAGGATCCCGGCGACGAGGAGCAGTCCGGTCTCGAAGGTCATGTCAGGTGCGCCCCCTCGAGCACGTCGCGGCGGGCGAGGGCCCGCAGCACGCGCTCCTCCTGGCGCAGCACCCGCTGCCGGGCCGCCTCCACGGTCGCGGTGTCGTACGCGCCGATGACATGGAGGAACAGGGTGCCCGTCGAGCGCTGGGCCTCGACCACCACGGAGCCGGGCACGAGGGTGCACAGCATGCCGGTCGCGGTGAGGAAGAGGTCCGAGCGCGAGCGGAGCTGGACCGCGATGACGCTGTTGCCGGGAGTGCCGGAGGGCCGCAGCGCATACCACGAGACCTGGAGCGAGGAGACGAACATGTCGGCGAGGAAGCGGGCGACGAAGGTGAGGAACGACCAGGGCCGCAGGGTCAGCTCGACGCTCAGGCGGGGCAGGGGGAACAGGATCACGACGACCGCGGCGACGAGCAGACCGCCCAGGACGTCCGAGGGGCTGAAGCGGCCGCCCCACAGCAGGCACCAGAACACGGTCGCGCCGAGGATCTCGAGCCAGTGGGAGGGGGCTTCGCGGAGGCGCTGTCTCATCCGACCTCCACCACCTTCTGGCCGGACTCGTCGATCCGGTACAGCAGGCCCGCCGCGGCGTCGTCACCGAGCACCGCGCTCACGTACGGGCTGCGGGCGAGCACGGAGCGGGCGGCCTCGTCGGTGTACTGCAGGAGCGGGCCGGCCGCGATGGTGAGCAGGAGGGAGAAGGCCACGAGCGCACCGGTCGCGCCGAGCATGATGCGCGGCACGCGCCGGTCTGGGCTGTCGAGCTCGACGTCCGCGGGCGCGGGCTGCCAGAACGCGCGGTTCCAGATCTTCGCCATCGCGTACAGGGTGAGCAGGCTCGTGAGCACGCTGACGCCCACCAGGATCCAGGCGGCGGTCGTGTCCACGGCGATGCCGGCCTCGATCAGACCGACCTTCCCGATGAACCCGGACAGCGGCGGGACCCCGGCGAGGTTCATGGCCGGGACGAAGAACAGCACCGCGATCGCGGGGGCGAGCTTGGCCAGGCCCCCCAGGCGTGCGAGGTTGGTGGTGCCGCCGCGCTGCTCGATGAGCCCCGCGGCGAGGAACAGCGTGGACTGCACGGTGATGTGGTGGGCGACGTAGTAGATGGTCGCGCCCATCGCGAGGCGGGTGGACAGGCCGATCCCGAACAGCATGTAGCCCATGTGGGAGACGAGTGTGAAGGACAGGACACGTTTGAGGTCGGTCTGGGCGAGCGCGCCCAGGATCCCGATGACGAGGCTCAGCCCGGCCGCGGCGAGCAGCAGGTGGGACAGCTGGGAGGCGGGGAACAGCAGCGTCTCGAGGCGGATGATCGCGTAGATGCCGACCTTGGTGAGCAGACCCGCGAACACGGCGGTCACCGGGGCGGGCGCGGTCGGATAGGAGTCGGGCAGCCATGCCGACAGCGGGAAGATCGCGGCCTTGATGGCGAAGGCGACGAGCAGGATCAGCTCGAGCGCGAGACGGGGACCGGCGTCGATCCGGTCGAGCCGGAGCGCGAGCTCGGCCATGTTGACGGTGCCGCAGGCCGCGTAGATCGCCGCGATGCCCGCGAGGAACAGCAGCGAGGACAGCAGCGACACGATCACGTAGGTGGTCGCCGCGCGGATCCGGCTCGCCGAGCCGCCGAGGGTCAGCAGCACGTAGGAGGCCGACAGCAGCACCTCGAAGCCGACGTACAGGTTGAACAGGTCGCCCGCGAGGAAGGCGATGGACACGCCCGCGACCAGCACGAGGTAGGTGGGGTGGTAGATCGCGACGGGGGTGCGCTCGGAGTTCTCCGAGACGGACTGTGCGCTCGAGTAGATCAGGACGGCGAGGGTCACGACCGCCGAGACGACGAGCATGAGCGCCGACAGTCGGTCCATCACGAGCACGATCCCGAGCTGCGGGGTCCACCGCCCGATCTGGAGCACGAGGGTCCCGTGCTCGCTCACGTGGATCGCGAGGATCACGGCGACGAGCAGGATCGCGCCGAGCGTGCCGATCGTCAGCCCCAGCTGGAGGCGCACGACGTGGCGCACGAGCAGCGTGAAGGCGGCGCCCGCGAGCGGGAGCATGACCGGCAGGGCCAGGAGGAGCTCGATGCTCATCGCTCCTCCTCGTCCTCGTCGCATTCCGTCGTGTCCATCGGCGCGTCGGTGGCCGAGGAGAGGTCCCCGCCCAGCGGGTCGTCGCCTCCCTCGTCCCGCTCCTCGGCGCCGGCCGCCTCGTCGGTGTCGAGGTCCTCTGCCTCGGCGCCGCGCCCCTGGGCCTCGGCGAGCGCGCCGTGACGATGGCGCTCGGAGAGGGTGCCCGCCCCGGGGGCGTAGCCGCCCTCCTCGGGCGGCGCGGACTCGTCGGGCGCGTCGGCGACCCCCTCGGCGCTCGCGAGGTCCGCCCCGGCGCGCACGGCGTGGCGCCGGGAGACCCGGCGGCTGCGGCTGCGGCGCAGCACGCGACGGTCCTCGAGGTCGTCGGGGACCTCGTCGTGGCCGAAGAGCTGCCAGGCACGATAGGCCAGGGCCGAGACGAAGGCGGACACGCCGAGGGTGATGACGATCGCGGTCAGCACCATCGCGAACGGCAGCGGGTCGCTCATGGTGGACTCGTCGCCGTCGCCCTGGAACGGGGCGCGCCCGGGCGGGCCCGCGGCGACGAGGAACAGCAGGTTCACGCCGTTGCCTGCGAGGATGAAGCCGAGCAGCACACGGGTCAGGGTGCGCTCGAGGAACAGATAGACGCCGCATGCGATCAGGACGCCCGCGGTCAGCAGCAGGGCGAGACTAACGGGCATCGAGCTCGGCCTCCTGCTGTCGGTCGATCTGCGAGCCCAGCGAGCGCAGGAAGTCCAGGACGACGCCGATCACGACCAGGTAGACGCCCACGTCGAACACGAGCGCCGAGGCGAGGTGGGTCTCCCCCAGCACCGGCAGGTGCAGGGCCACGTTGAGCGAGTCGAAGATGCCTCCGCCGAAGGCGAGGGGCGCGATGCCCGCGAGCACGGCGATCGCCATCCCGGTGCCGAGCACGAGGCCGGCCTGGACGGGAGCAGCCTCGGTCAGCTCGTAGCGGCCGCCCGCGAGGTAGCGCAGGGTGAGGGCGAGACCGGCCACGAGGCCGCCCGCGAAGCCGCCGCCGGGATGGTTGTGCCCCGCAATCAGCAAGTACACGGAGAACATCAGCATGAGCGGGAACACGAGCCGGGTGA
>DAMDHZ010000056.1:0-21563 GCA_032101665.1 Brachybacterium sp.
GGCGCCATGCCGACGGGGCGCAGCACGGCCTCGACGGCGCCGGGGTCGGCCGCCGCGAGAGCGGGCGCGTCGGGCCAGCGGTCGAACAGCTCGGGCGTCACCTGATTGACGCGGACATCGGTGGTCTGCGCGGACAGGACGGTCGCGACGAGCAGCTCGAACGCGTCGTGATGGACCAGGGCGGTGCGCGCGTCGGGATAGCTCTCGGCGAGACGGTCGGCGACCGTGCGCACGGGGGCGGGCGCCCGCGTGGGCGCGTCCCGGACCGGGGTGCCCGAGCTGCGGTGCTGCCGTGACGGTCCCACCAGCGGTGTCTCCTTCCCGCGGGACCTGCGCCCCGCGACGCGTCCATGTGATCGGACCCACGCATCATCGCGGATCATCAGTCACAATGGAGGCGAACAGACGTCCCGACCAGATGGGACACCCAGCTCCAGGAGGATCCGTGGACGAGAACATCGTACGTTCGTCACCCTTGTTCGCCGCTCTCGACGACGACGGCAAGCAAGCCGTGCTCGCGTCGATGACCCAGGAGGATTTCCATCGCGGCGCGATCATCTTCCGCGAGGGCGATCAGGGCGACCGCCTCTTCATCATCGCGACGGGCAAGGTCAAGGTGGGTCACGCCTCGGGTGACGGCCGCGAGAACCTGCTCGCGGTGCTCGGTCCGGGTGAGACCCTCGGTGAGCTCTCCCTCTTCGACCCGGCACCGCGCAACGCGACCGCGACCGCCGTCGCCGAGACCTCGCTCTACTCGCTGTCGCAGCAGGACCTCTACCGCGTCCTCGCGCAGCGCCCCGAGGTGGCCCGCCATCTGCTCGCGAGCCTCGCCCGCCGCCTGCGCAAGACCAATGAGTCGCTCGCGGACCTCGTGTTCGCCGACGTCCCCGGCCGTGTCGCCAAGAACCTGCTGGATCTCGCCCAGCGCTTCGGCCGCCAGACCGACGACGGCGTGATGGTGGCGCACGGCCTGACCCAGGAGGAGCTCGCGCAGCTCGTCGGCGCGTCCCGCGAGACGGTCAACAAGGCCCTCGCGGACTTCGCCTCGCGCGGCTGGATCCGCCTCGAGGCGCGCGCGGTGCTGCTCCAGGACATCGAGCGTCTGAGCCGCCGCGCCCGCTGACGCCCCCCGCACGAACGAGGCTCGTCATCGCTGACGGGCCTCGTCCCGGCTGCGGGGACTCCCGCTGCTCACTCGGGGCGGGACAGATGCTCGATCGCGGCCCGCAGGTTCCACTCGGCGCCCTCCCGCAGCTCGGGAGCCAGGTCCGGGCCGTAGACCTCCCGCAGCAGACGGGGCATCGTCAGGGCGCCTCGCGCCCGTGCCGCTCGCACCTGCTCGACGCGGGCGAGCCGGTGCTCGATCGCCTGCTCGATCGCGGAGAGCGCCGCGGGGGGCGAGCCGAACGCGGGCCCGTGCCCGGGCAGGATCTCCGAGATGCGCCCGTCCATGCACAGCGCCCGCAGCACGCGCAAGGACTGCAGGAAGTCGCCGAGCGAGCCGTCGGGCGGCACGATCACGGTCGAGGAGCCGCCCAGCAGGGTGTCACCCACGAGCAGGCGGCCGCCCACGACGAGCAGCGCGATCGAGTCCGCCGTGTGGCCCGGCAGGTGGATCACGTCACCCAGCGTGCCGCGGTCCCCCTCGAGCCGTCCGGGCGGGGTGCGGGAGCCGGGCACCGCGGCGGGCTCTGCCGCCCACAGCGGGACCTCCGCGCCGCCCCGGTTCTCGAGACGGCGCCGCAGCGTCCCGGCGGCCTCGATGTGATCGGCGTGGCGATGCGTGACGAGCACCCCGGCGGGGCGCACCCCGCGGGCCACCCCCGCCGCCTCCTCGACGGCGGCGAGGTGATCGGCGTCGCGCGGGCCGGGATCGATCACCCACACCTGGTCACCGTCCCGGACGACGTACGTGTTCGTGCCGTCCAGGGTGAGCGGGCCGGGGTTGGGCGCGCGCACGCGCACGACCTCGGGCAGCGACGCCCGCTCGACGCGCAGGCCCTCCTCGCTCACGGGGCGAGGATCTCCTCGTCGGCGGCGACCTCGACCACGAGGTCGACCTCGACCGGGGCGTCGAGCGGCAGCACGGCCACGCCGACGGCGCTGCGGGCGTGCACCCCGGCGTCCCCGAACGCGAGGCCGAGCAGATCGCTCGCCCCGTTGACGACGGCGGGCTGACCGGTGAACGCAGGGTCGGAGGCGACGTAGCCGGTCACCTTGACGACCCGCACCACGCGATCGAGGTCGCCGATCCGGTCCGCGATCGCGGCGAGGGCGTTGAGGCAGCAGATGCGGGCGAGCTCCCGGGCCCGGTCGGCGTCGATCTCCGTGCCGACCTTGCCGGTCGCGGCGAGGGAGCCGTCGACCATCGGCAGCTGGCCGGAGGTCCAGACGTGGGAGCCGGAGACGACGGCGGGCACGTAGCCGGCCACGGGGGCCGTGACGGAGGGCAGAGCGGAGCCGGCGGCCTCGAGCCGCTCGAGCACCCGGGACACGCTCACGCCTCCGAGGTGGGGCGCTTGAGGTAGGCGACGAGCGAGTCGGGATTGGGCCCCGGCACCACCTGGACGAGCTCCCAGCCCTCGCTCCCGTAGTTGTCGAGGATCTGCTTGGTCGCGTGGATGAGCAGGGGGACGGTCAGGTATTCCCAGCGGGTCATTGCAGTCATGGCCCGACTCTAGCGGGGGCCGCCCCCGACGGTCCCCTGCGTGCGGTTGCGGGCCCGGTCGAGCAGGGCGTACCAGTCCTGGACGTGGGGATGCTCGCGGAGCACACGGCGACGCTCCCGTTCCGTCATGCCGCCCCACACGCCGAACTCGATCCGGTTGTCGAGCGCATCGGCGAGGCACTCGATGCGCACGGGACATGCCGCGCACAGGGCCTTGACCTGTCGCTGGTCCGCTCCCTGGACGAAGAATCCGTCCGGGTCCAGGTCCCGGCACTGGCCGTGGGCGGCCCAGCTGCTGTCCGATCTCTGCGTGGTCATGCTGATCGTCACGAACGTACCTCCCGAATCGTCGTTGACCCGTCTGGTTCATGGCCATCCTAGGGAGGACCGCTCGCCCTGCCAAGCCGGGCTTTCCCCAAGCGTGCGCTCCGATGCCCGTGCCTCATGCCTCAGTGCGACGCGCGCGCCGGAGACGACCGCCCGTCCTCGCGGCCCCGTACTGTAGGCGCATGGCGCAACTCGACGACCTCCGCGACGAGGGACCGGACTCGACCGGTCGCCGCTCCCTCCCCGCCGCGGCCTCCCAGACCCTGATGCTGCTCCTGGGCCTGCTCGCGGTGTGCGGGCTGGTCGGCGTGCTCATGGCCGCCTTCTTCCTCCCCGCCGTGGCGATGACCTCGCAAGCGGCCGAGGGCGGTGTCGAGCTGTTCGACTCCTACCCGGCCGAGCTCGAGGTCGAGCCGCTGAACGAGTCCAGCCGCATCGAGGCGGCCGACGGCTCGCTGCTCGCGACGTTCTACACCGAGAACCGGATCATGGTCCCCCTCGACCAGATCTCCCCCGCCATGCAGCACGCCGTGATCGCGGTCGAGGACCGCCGCTTCTACGATCACGGCGCCGTGGACCTCCAGGGCACCCTGCGGGCGCTCGTCTCGAACTCGATGGGCTCCTCGACCCAGGGCGGCTCGACCCTGACCCAGCAGTACGTCAAGAACGCCCTGCTGATGGACGCCGTGCAGCGCGGCGACCAGGACGACATCGACAAGGCGACCGAGCAGACCTACGGCCGCAAGCTGCGCGAGGCCAAGCTCGCGATCTCGCTCGAGAAGAAGTGGAGCAAGGACGAGATCCTCAACGGCTATCTCAACCTCGCCCAGTTCGGCCCCTCGCAGTACGGTGTCCAGACCGCCTCGCTGCACTACTTCTCCAAGGACGCCAAGGATCTCAATCCCGGTGAGGCCGCGATGCTCGCCGCGATCACCAACGGGCCCAACCAGTACGACCCGGTCAAGCATCCCGAGGCCGCCCAGGAGCGCCGCAACTTCGTGCTCACCCGGATGCTCGGCCAGGAGTACATCACCCAGGAGGAGTTCGACCAGTACTCCCAGCAGCCGGTCGCCGACATGCTGCACGTGCAGAACGTGCGAGCCGGGTGCGCCGACGCGGGCGGCAGCGGCTTCTTCTGCGACTACGTGAGCCGCGTGCTCGTCAACGACCCGAACTTCGCGCCGACGGCCGAGGAGCGGCGCAAGCTCCTGTACGGCGGGGGTCTCACGATCCGCACGACGTTGGACCCCGCCAAGCAGAAGGCCGCCGAGGACATCCTCAACCGGAAGGTGCCGGCCGACTCCGAGAGCGGATTCGGCCACTCGATCGTGACGGTCGAGCCGGGCACGGGCAAGATCCTGGTGATGGCGCAGAACCGCACCTTCAACCCGTTCCAGGACGCCGGCAAGGGCGAGACGGCGATCAACTACAACGTGCCCAAGCAGTACGGCGGCGGCAGCGGCTTCCCGGTCGGCTCGACCTACAAGCCCTTCGTGCTGACCCAGTACCTCGAGACGGGCCACTCGATCTATGACACCGTGGCCACTGCTCGCGGCACGATGACGACGTTCCCCGCCCATTGCCTCTCCCGCGGACGCTGGTACGAGAAGTCGGGCTGGGATCCCGACAACGCCGTGGGCATCACCCTGCCCGCCCAGCAGACCGTGCTGGACGCGACCAAGTTCTCCGTGAACACGTCGTACGCCCACATCGCCCAGCGGATCGACCTGTGCGACATCGGCAGCCGCGCCCGCTCGATGGGCGTCGTCCCGGCGACCTACGACAAGCTCTCCGACGACGCGGCCACCAAGCCGATCGAGGACATCTACGGCGAGCGCCTGGCACCGGCCGCCCTGATCCTCGGCGAGCAGAACATCTCGGCGCTCGACATGGCCGCGGCGTACGCGACCTTCGCGGCGGGCGGCACCTACTGCGTGCCCACGCCCATCACCTCGGTGACCGACCGCGACGGCCAGGAGATGGCGACCTCCGGCTCGCAGTGCAGCCAGGTGCTCGATCAGAAGGTCGCCGATGCGGTCCAGTGGGTGCTCAAGCAGGACCTCGAGGACCCGCGAGCGACGGGCAAGGGCAAGATCATCCCGGGCCACGACGCGGGCGGGAAGACCGGCACCTCGAGCCGGGAGTTCCACACCTGGTACGTGGGCTTCACCGAGCAGCTCTCGACCGCCGTCTGGTACGGCTCGCCGAGCGGCAACGTGCGGCCGCAGGGCACCGTCGTGGACGGCAAGCGCCTGACCGGCGACGTGTACGGCAACACGGTCTCGCTGCCCACCTGGCAGGAGTACATGACCGAGGTGACGCGGGACATGGACAACGTGCCCTTCCCGGACCAGCCACCGCGCGGGTCTCTCGTCGGGAGCGGTTCGGGCGAGGCGGACTCCGGCGACACCGTGCCCGACGTCTCCGGCAAGTCCGTCGAGGAGGCGACATCGATCCTCGAGAAGGCGGGATACGAGGTCTCCACCCGTGACGGCGCGTCCGACAGCGTCCCGAAGGGCTCCGTGATCGGCACCGAGCCGGGCGCCGGGACGGCCCTGTCCGAGGGCGGACCCGTCACCATCATCCGGTCGGCCGGTTCATGACGCCCAGCCGGAGGCGCGCGGTGGCTCTGGCCGCCGTCGCGGCACCCGGGCTCGCCGCCGTGGCGGCGCACGTCTGGGCCCGCCACGTCGAGGTCCACCGATACACGCTGCGGCGCGAGGAGGTGCGCGTGCTCCCGGCGGGGACCGCCCCGGTGCGGCTCCTGCACATCTCGGACATCCATCTGATGCCCGATGACCGTCGCAAGCTCGCCTTCCTCCAGGAGCTCGGGCGGCTCGACGTCGACGTCGTCGTGGACACGGGCGACAACATCGCCTCGGCCCCCTCGGTGCCGGCGCTCGTGCACGTGCTCGATCCCCTGCTGCGCCGACCGGGCGCCTTCGTGATGGGCAGCAACGACATGTACGCCCCGGGCCCCAAGAACCCGCTGCGCTACTTCCTGCCGGATGCACGGCCGGACGGCTACACCGAGCCGGCGCGCCCCCTCGAGCTGCCCACCGAGGAGCTCGCGCGGGGGCTGGCCCGGCGCGGTTGGCGCGACCTGACCAACCGGCGTGACGAGAGCGTCCTCGACGGTCTCCGGATCCGCTGGGTGGGGGTCGACGACCCCCACCTCGAGCGCGACGACATGCCCGCGCCCGAGGACGGCTCGTCCCGCACGGACGGCGTCGCTCCCACGCCGGTGGCACCCACTGTGCGGATCGCCGTGGCCCATGCTCCGTACCGGCGGGTGCTCGACGGCTTCGTGCGTGACGGGGCCGACCTGATCCTGGCCGGGCACACCCATGGCGGCCAGTTGCGAGTGCCGGGCTTCGGCGCGCTCGTGACCAATTGCGATCTGCCGCGTTCCCAGGCACGTGGGCTGTCGACCTGGAGCGGTGTCCCTCTGCACGTGAGCGCGGGGATGGGCGCGAGTCCGTACTCGAACTACCGGTTCGCGACGCCGCCCGAGGCGACTTTGCTCACGTTGCTCCCGCGCGACCGGTGACGGGTCGCTCGCACCGCAGCGGAGTTGGTAGTGTTGCCTGCTGGTGAGCCGCCCGGCGGATCGCCCTCGGGGTGTGGCGCAGCTTGGTAGCGCGCCTCGTTCGGGACGAGGAGGTCGCAGGTTCAAATCCTGTCACCCCGACCACCGGCCTGGGCCGCGACATCGTCGACTGACGAGGTCGCGGCCCCGGCTTTTCCGTCATCCGGGCCCGGGCGCGCCACGCCCGCTCACATCCGTGACAGCCGCAGCAGGCGCTCGGCCGGCGTCTCGTGGGAGCGGTCGGGACGGGGCATCTCCGGGAGCCTCGAGTACCCCGGCACGTGCTCGCGCAGCAGCCGGTCGAGGGTCTCGATCATCTCGGGCGTCGCGATCATCATGTTCGGCCCCGCAGGTCCCGCAGGCCCCGCAGGCCCCGAAGAGGCCCGACGTGCGCCGTCGTCGGCGGGGACCCGGCCGCTGCCGGCACGCAGCCCGGCGAGCGCGCCGTCGTCAGCGGACGTGCCCGCCGCCGAGGCGACCTCCTGCTCCTCCCCGTGGTCGCGCAGCTCGGTGCCTCGCGCATCGAGGGCTGCCGCTGTGTCGTGGACCCGGCGCCGCCAGGTGTCGAGGGCGGCGCCGAAGGCATCGGCGTCCGGGCCGACCCAGCAGCCGCCCTCGAGCGCACCCAGGATCGACTCGACGGCCTCCTGGAAGGCTCCGAGCACATCCACCGCCGAGGCGATGTCGGCGGCGAGGCCGCCCATCGCGGCCGGGTCGGCCCCCTGGAAGTCCGCCTCGCCCATCGCTTCCTCCGTCCCACGTCCCCGTCGTCGGTCGCCGGGTGTGGTCCCACCGTGCGCCGGTCGGCGTCCCCGGCGCACGGCAGTGGCCGCCGTGGTGGACGGCCCGGACATGGGGAGGGACGGCCGGAGGACGACATCCATGAATGACACGGCTGCAATTACCACGGCGAGGTTCTCGCGCGCGAGAGGAAACGCGGGGGACATCCACTGCGACCGCAAAATCTTGGCAAAGGTGCGCCGTGAAGAGCGTAAACAGTTCTCGTGAAGACCCTGTGAAGCACCGTACCCTGGCGGAGGTGCCGCCCAATCGGAGCACTGTCCCCGCGGCCGCCTTCCCGTCCCCGCCCGGACCCTTCCTCAGTTCGCGGACGGGCAGGAGTGCGTGACACCCCCCGTCGCACTCCGTGGGCGGTTCGAAGGAGTCCCCCTGATGTTCCGCACTCCCCCCCGCGGCGCGCACCGGGCACCCGGTCGCGCCGTCGTCGATTACCGGGCCCTCGCGGCGCCGGTCGGCCGTTCCGTGAGCGGCGCGGCCGTGCTCGGCGCGGTCACCGCAGGCGTCGCGATCGCCGGTGTCGGCGCGGCGAACGCCCAGGCTCCCGGGTCCCCCCAGCCCCGGACCGTGACGCCGCCCTCGCTGGCCCCGCAGGCCCTCGCGACGGCCTCCGCCGTCTCCCCTGCAGCGCCGATCGTCCCCCCGACGGCCGTCACCCTGCGGTCGGGCGCACGCGGCAATGCCGTCGCCTCCCTCCAGCAGGCGCTCAACGTCCACGGCGCCTCTCTCGCCGTGGACGGCTCGTTCGGCCCCGCCACCCTCCAGGCCGTCCGCAGCTTCCAGCGTGGCTCCGGCCTCGTCGTGGACGGCGTCGCCGGTCCCAAGACCTGGGCGGCCCTCGGCGGGTCCCCCGTCTCCGGTTCGACCGGCTCGACGGGCTCCTCGTCCTCGAGTCAGCCCAAGCTGCGTCAGGGCGACCGCTCCGCGGCCGTCACGACCCTGCAGAACCTCCTGCGGGATCGCGGCGCCTCGATCGTGGCGGACGGCAAGTTCGGCCCTGCCACCCAGCGGGCCGTGCTCAGTTTCCAGCGGTCGGCGGGCCTGTCCGCCGACGGCGTCGTGGGCCCCAAGACCTGGTCCGCTCTGGCGAGCGGCAAGGGCAGCGCGGCGGGCTCGTCGGGGTCCTCCTCGTCGAGCTCCTCCTCGGGCTCGTCGTCCGACGTGAGTGGCTCCGCGATCGTGGCGTCCGCCAAGGCGCAGCTGGGCGTCAAGTACGTCTGGGGCGGGTCCTCACCGTCGAAGGGCTTCGACTGCTCGGGCCTGACGAGCTATGCGTACAAGCAGAACGGGGTCACGCTCCCCCGCACGGCGAGGGCGCAGGCTCTCGGCGGACGGATCATCTCGCAGTCCGAGGCTCGTCCGGGTGATCTGGTGGCGTTCACCGCGGACAACTACGGCCACGTCGCGATCTACGCCGGTGACGGCAAGATCGTCGACGCCTCGGGATCCCAGGGCAAGGTCGTCTACCGGAGCATCTGGAACTCCCCGCACGTGTTCGTCAGCTACCGCTGACGGACGATCCAGGCCGCGCCGGCCTGTCCGACGGTCATGACCGTCACCGGGAAGGGACAGGGCGACGCGAGGAGCCCGGTCGGCATCGCCGACCGGGCTCCTGTGCGTCCGGAGCCGGCTCGCCCGGCGCAATCCTCCGATGTCTCGGGTGACCTGTGAAACACTTGTCGTCGGCGGTGGTCGCCTGCCGCCCCTGTCGACCTCGAGGAGTTGCTTCATGTCCGATCCGATCGCCCTGGTCCCTCTGCCCCGCTCCGCCGTTTGGTCCTCCGAGACGTGGCAGAGCGACGACCCGTGGGGCGCCCTGACCGTGGGCGTCAACAGCGATCTCCCGCGCACCGAGTACACGCTGACGATCGCGCCGACGGGAGCGAGCCTGACCGCCGGGAGCGAGGCCGCCCTCGCCGACGGCCGCAACACGTTCGCCCAGATCGTCGCCGGAGCCGAAGGTCCCCTGCCGTGCGTCACCATCTCCGACGCGCCGCGCTACGCGTGGCGCGGGCTGATGATCGACGTGTCCCGCCATTTCCTCGCGATCGCCGACCTCGAGACCATGATCGACGCGATGGCCCTGCACAAGCTCAACGTGCTGCACCTGCACCTGACCGATGACCAGGGGTGGCGCGTCGAGATCAAGGGCTATCCGCGCCTGACCGAGGTGGGCGGCTTCCGCGCGCAGTCGCTCATCGGCCAGATGCAGGGCACCGATCCCGCCGATTACCGCTTCGACGGCGAGCGTCACGGCGGTTTCTACACCCAGGACCAGCTGCGCGGCCTCGTGGAGTACGCGCGCCACCGCGGCGTCATGATCGTGCCCGAGATCGACCTGCCCGGGCACATGCAGGCCGCCGTCGCCGCCTACCCCGAGCTCGGCAACTTCCCCGAGACCACGATCGGCGTGCGCGAGGTCTGGGGCATCTCCGACCACGTGCTCGGCGTCTCCGACGCCGTCTTCACCTTCCTGCGCGACGTGCTCGAGCAGGTCGCCGACATCTTCCCGGCGCCTTACCTCCACATCGGCGGCGACGAGTGCCCGCGCGTGGAGTGGGAGCGCTCGCCCGCCGCCCGGGAGCGGATGAACGAGTGGGGGCTGAGCCGCGTCTCGGAGATCCAGGGGCACTTCACCCGGTTCGCGGTCGACGTGCTGCGCGCCCAGGGCAAGCGCGTCGTGGGCTGGGACGAGGTGCTCGAGTCCCATCTGCCCGACGACATGATCGTCATGAACTGGCGCGAGCAGGAGGGGATCGAGGAGTCGACCTCCCGTGGCTTCCCGACCGTCGTCTCCACCTCCTCCCCGCTCTACTTCGACTTCGCCCAGGCGCGGGGCGGCGACGAACCTCTCGCGATCGGCACGGCCGTCACCACGCTCGAGGACGTGTACACCGCCGAGCTGCTGCCCCCGGGTCTCGACGAGCACCAGCAGTCGCTCATCCTGGGCATCCAGGCACAGCTGTGGACGGAGTACATCGCCGACGCCGCGCACCTGCAGTACATGGCGTTCCCGCGCCTGTGCGCGGTGGCCGAGCGTGCCTGGGGCTCCCCGGAGCAGTCGTTCGACGAGTTCACCGAGCGGCTGCGCGTCCACCTGGGCCGTCTCGACGCACTCGGCATCAACTACCGCGCACTCGGCTGATCGGACGCCGGCGGCGCCGTCAGCGCCGGCGGCGTCAGCTCTTGAGGGATCGGCGGTCGGCCTCCATGCGGCCGCCGATCCACAGCGAAGCGGCACCGGCGAACACGAGGAGCGCGGCGACGGTCGCGAACACCGTGAAGGTGGGCGTGCGGGCCGGGCGGATCCCCTCGAGCATGGAGTTGATGCCGCCCGCATCGCCGCCCGGGGCGACAGCGGGGGCCTGGGGGTCGACGTCGACGCTCACGGGTGCGGTCACGACGGTCCCCGCGGAGTCCTCGACGACGTACTCGAGGGATCCCCCCGCGCCGCGGAAACCGCTCTCGGGGACGAAGGTGAGGACACCGTCGCCCCGCACGGTGTACTCGCCCTCGCCCGGGACCACGAGGCGCTTCCCGGCGCCGTCGGTGAGCTCGTCGGCATTGGCGGCGCGCGGGGAGAACAGCCGCACGGTCCGGGCCCGCAGCGGCTCGGAGGCCCGGCCCGGGGTGTCGTTGGCCAGCAGGTCCACGGAGAGGACGTCGCCCGGGCGCCCGCGCAGCTGATCGGCACGTGCCGTCGGCGGGTCGTCGGCGTACTCGGCCACGAGCATCGCGCTCGCCGGGTTGTCGGCATACAGGCCGAGCCCGCCGTAGGGGACGGGGTCGGGGCTCGCGGTCACGCCCTCCTCGGGCGTGAAGCGGGCGATGCGCGCGTCGAGATCGAGGGTCCAGGTGCCCTGGCCGGGCACCGTCAGGGTCTGGCCGTCGTCGGAGAGGCGGGCGCCGTCGGGCACCCCGTCGGCGAGGAAGCGGAGGGAGTCCGCGCGCACGTTGCGCGAGCCGTCCATCGGCGCGAACTGGACGACCGATCCAGGATGCTCGGCCACGACGCGGTCGGTGAGCTCGGCGTAGCCGATGCTGAGCAGGGCCGTCGCGGTCTCGGCGCCGTCCGCGTCGGAGCCGCGGATCCCGATCGGGTTCACGGAGCGGACGGCATCGGAGTCCGGGGTGAAGCGCACATGGCCGGTCGAGCGGTCGAGGGTCCAGGTGCCCTGACCGGGCACCGTCGCCCGGGTGCCGTCGTCCTCGAGGTCGACGCCCTGCACCCCGGGCGCGGCCACGAGCCGCAGCGAACCCGGGACCACGTTCTCGTCGACCTCCGAGACGGGGAGGTCGACGGGGTCACCGAACGGGGCCGATCGCACCATGTCCTGGATGACCGGGGTCGAGATGGTGACGACGCCCGGCGTGACTGCATCACCCGAGGCGCCGCGGGCCGTGTAGCGGATGGGCGAGGGCTCGCGGCCCAGGCGGGGGCCGATCGGGGTGAACGTGACCGAGGTGCCGTCGTCGGAAAGCTGCCACGTACCCTGGGAGGGGACCTGGGCGCGCCGGCCGTCGCTCGTGAGGGTCGACCCGCTGGGCAGTCCGTCGAGCAGGAGCCGGGCGCTGCCTGCGGTGATGTCCTCGGCTCCGTCCATGAGGTCGACCGTGACGGTCTCGCCCTCGGCCGCGGTGGCCTCGTGGTCGGTGACCGCCCCGTCGTCCGCGAGGGCTGGGCCTCCGGTGCCGAGGACGAGCACGCCGGACAGGAGGATCGCGGCCACCCGGGTGGTCCAGCGGGACGCCCGGTGGCCGTGCGGCCGGGCGCGGGCGCGCGCGAGGGGCGCGCGGGCGGGCGGGGTGGGCGGCACGCGGTCACGCTATCAGGGGCGGATGCGCCGCCCCCGGGCCGGACCGGCGGCTCGACGTCATACCACGACACCACCCCACCCCGGCATGGGCCGCAGCGTGACACTCGGCCCCGGGCCCGGGACGCCGGCGCCGCAGGTCGGCCGGATCCGGGCGACCCTCGGCCGAGCACACGTCTCGCTCTAGGCTGTGCCCATGGACGACTCGACCACGCCCGTCACGGAATCCGCGACCGCCTCGGGGCTTCCCGCCCTGACCGACCTGGCCCCGCTGCTGCTCCCGCACCTCGCGGCGTGGATGCCCGCACAGCGGTGGTATGCCGCGAAGTCCGCCGCGCCGTCGGACGTGCGTCTCGTCGCGAGCGCCGTCGTCGCACGGCCGGGCCGCGACCAGGTGCTCGATGTCGTGGTGCGGGTGGGCTCGGCGCCCCGCACGACGGACTACCAGGTGCCGCTCGTGCTGTCGCCCGCCGACGCAGCCCCCGCCGCGGACGGTGACCCCGCTGCCGAGATCGCCGTGCTGGCCGTCCCGGGGGGTCCCGTCCGCGTGGAGGACGCGACCCGCACCCCTGTCGGGCGCGCGGCGCTGCTGGGCGTGGTGGTCGACGGACGCGAGGTCACCGGGGACGGCCTGCGCCTGCGCGGGGAGCCGGTGCCAGGGCGCGGGCGCGGCCGCATCGTGTCCTCACGCCTGCTGAGCGGCGAGCAGTCCAACTCCTCGATGATCGTCGAGCTCGACGGCGCCGCACCGGTGATCGCCAAGCTCTTCCGCGTCCTGCAGAGCGGCGACAACCCGGATGTCGTGCTGCAGGGCGCCCTCGACGCTGCGGGCAGCGAGCAGGTCGCGCCGCTCATCGGCGCCGCACGGGTGACCTGGGGCGAGGACGCGGACGCCGGCGAGAGCGGGCACGCCCTGTTCGTCCAGGAGTTCCTCACGGGTGTCGAGGACGCGTGGCGGGTCGCGCTGCGGGATGCCGTGGCGGGCGTCGACTTCTCCGCCGGAGCGCGCTCCCTGGGTGAGGCGACCGCGCGGGTGCACCGCGATCTGGCCGATCGCCTGCCGACCCTCGGCCCGTCTCCGGCCGAGCGCGAGCGCCTGGTCTCCTCGATGCTCGCGCGCCTCGAGGAGGCGCGCGCCGAGGTGCCCGCCGTCGACGCCGCCGCCGAGCCCCTCGCCGCCGTCATCCGTCGCACGCTCGACGTCGCGTGGCCGCCGTTCCAGCGGATCCACGGCGACTACCACCTGGGCCAGGTGCTCTCGGTGCCCGACCGCGGCTGGGTGCTGCTGGACTTCGAGGGCGAGCCGATGCGCCCGCTCGCCGAGCGCTCGCTGCCCGACTGCCCGGTCCGCGACGTCGCCGGCATGCTGCGCAGCCTCGACTACGCCGCTGGCGCCGTGCTGCTCGAGCATGCGACCGACGTCTCCGCGTGGGCGGCTCGGGCACGGGACGCCTTCCTCGCCGGCTACCGCGAGATCGCGCAGATCCCCGACGACGACGCGGCCTTCGCGGTGCTGCTGGCCGCGTTCGAGGCCGACAAGGCCGTCTACGAAGCGCTGTATGAGGCGCGCAACCGTCCCGCCTGGGCTCCGATCCCCCTCGCCGCCCTCGAGCGGATCACCGGCTGAGAGTGGCACGCTCTCGGTGAGCGGCACCGGACGGTACATATCCTCGTCGCTCTGACTCGTGCGGCGCCGTTCGCCATCGGCCTTCGGGGTCACCCCAGGACGACTCCCCGACCGTGATCGGCCGCTCCCACGAGCAACGGCCGGCCGCGCCACGATCCGAGGCGAGGGACGCGGACCCCGCGTTCGACGCACGCGCCGTGCAGGCGGCAGAGGAAGTCGTCAGGCTCGTTCAGGTCCCGCCCCGTCATCCGTCGCAGCACCCAGCCCACCGCGGCGAGCCCATCGCGACGAGCCTCGTCCTCGCGCCACTGTCCACGCAGGGTTCGATGGATGTCTCCGTCGTCCAGGCCGACGAGCTGCGCTCGGTACCCTCCATCGATGCGTCGCATCCTCCGAGCGACCGGATCGAACTGCGCGACGTTGGGCTCCGGCTCAGGACATCCTGCCGCGATCACGATGAGCCGCATGAACGTCTCGCCCGATGACTCCGCACCCGCTCGAGCGTCGCCGACCGCGGCCAGCAGCTCCGCTCTGTGATGAAGGGTCGGCCGGCCCCGGACATGCGCCAGGATCTGCTCGACGGTGATCCCCAGGACGATGAATCCGGGGGCGATCACGCTGTCCACGGCCGCCACGAGATCGGCATGGCCGAGCTCGCTGCTCAGCTCGCACAAGACCTCGAGGGGGTGTGCGGCGAGCATCCCCATGCACCTCACCTGCGGCCCTGGCACCATGCGGTGCACCGTCACGCGGGGCGACACGGCACGGTGACGTGACGGGAGGTCCCGGCGGTGCAGATGCACGTCGAGAGGAGTCGGCACTCTCTGCCCACGGCTCACCTCCTGCGTGCGCGACTGTTCGCGAGGCAGGTGGAAGGTGACGCCACCATCGAGCGACGCGGGAAGCGCGATGCCCAGGAGCGCTGCCGCGGTGGAATGGCTGAGGCAGACGCCGGGGAGCACATCCTGCTGGAGAACCCGGCACATCTGCAGAACGGTGGCGGGTCTCACCGACGGTGTGTGCTGGTCAGGGAACACTCGCACGAATTCGCTGCTGGCGAGACGTGCTCACCCCACGTTCGATGAGCGCCCCGCGCGGCAACAGCAGCCCGTCGAGGCCAACGGCGGAGAGTCGTCGGGTCCGGCCCATGACGTGAGGCTAGGTCTCACGCGACGACCCAGCCGCTGCGGGAATCAGGTCTGTGGATGGGCAGGACGTGGGCGGGGCGGACAGGGCTCCCTCTTCCGCCGAACGTCGCCCTCCGACTCATGCCGACCACCTGGGGAGCCGCCACGTGACACTCGCCCACAGGGAGAGCCGAGAACCCCGAGCGGGGACTGCGACGTTGTGGCGCACCGGGCGCGTCACTCGACCGGGACGAATTCGATCGGGGAGACGGACGAATAGCGGTCGTCGCGGATCGAGACGACCCCGACGCCGCCGATGAAGGGGGCGAGGGCCTGCGGGTTCTTGCCGGGGTTGGCGAGGACGACCTGGAAGCCGAAGTGGCGGAAGGACTCCATCGCGGCCGTGATGAACTTTCCCGCGCCCTTCGAGAACGCCTCGTCGATGATGATGGGCGCGTAGCGCGGCACGTCGGTGCCGGTGCCCGCGAGCTGGTAGCGCAGCGCCGCGGCGAGGCAGAACGTGGTCAGGCGCTCGTTCTGGCCGCCGGACAGCGGGCCGCCGGACTCGTGGGCGTGGACCACGGTGCCCTCGGCGTCGACCTCCTCGGCGTGGAAGTGCACGTGTCGGCGCACGTCGAGGATCACGCGCGAGACCTGGTCGTCGTTCGTGCGCGCCGCGGAGATCAGGCCCATCAGGTGACGCAGGGAGACGAAGCGATCCTCGGCGCGGTCCCGGTCGCGCGTGACGTCGTTCTCCACGGTGTCGCGCGCCGCCTCGTCGAGGGCGTCGCGGAACTCGTCGAGCGCCGCGAGATGTACGGGCCGCATCGAGAGCTGCAGGTAGCGTCCGCGATGGAACTCGACCTGCGCCAGCAGCGAGTTGATGCGCTGGAGGCGCTTACGGATCTCGGCGGGCTCGCGGCCGATCGCGGTGGCGAGGGCTTGGACGTCGCCGAGCGTGTTGCCCGTGAAGAACTCGAAGAAGCGGTCCTCGACCTCGGGGAGCTTCTCCTCCTCGATGCGCTGCAGGATCGCGAGGTAGTCGCCCGCGGCGTCGAGCGACGTGTCGGTGTCGCCCGCTTCGGCGGGCCAGCGGCGGCTGAACTCGCGCATCGCCGTGCGCATGTCCTCCTCGGCGCGGGAGGTGCGCCGGGTGAGGTCCATCAGCTCGGCGTCGAGGGTCGCCGCGGCGTCCTTGGTGACCTGATCGATGGTGGCGAGCACGAGGGTCGCCGCGATCGCCGCGAAGCGCTCGGCGAGATCCTGCTCGACCTCGGGCGACAGCTCGCGCGCCTCGACGCGGGTGCGCGCCTCGGCGAGCCGGGCGGACGCTCGCTCAGACTGCTCGGCGAGACGCCCGAGGGTCCGCACGACGTCGAGGAGCTCCTCGTCGGCATCGGCGATCGACTGCTCGACGTCGTCGATCTGGCGCGCGAGCTCGGAGAGCGACTGGGAGCCGTCCTCGGCCGCGCGGACCATGTCGCGCAGGTTCGCGATGCGGCGCGCGACCGAGGCCGCGTCGATGTCGTCCCAGGTCACCGAGGAGATGGCCTGGAGCGCGAAGAGCCGCTCGCGGCGGCGCTCGTCCTCGGTCTCGACGTCCTTGCGGCGCGCCTGGGCCTCGAACAGGGCCTGCTCGGCACGCGTCCGCTCGGCCTCGAACACGGAGCGCTTGGCACGGTTGTCGAAGCCCAGCACCCATTGGGAGCGGTCGTTGATGGCACGGTCGGTGTTCTTCTCATGCCGCGTCGCGGAGTGCTTGATCTGTCCCGAGCGGAGCACGGCGCGGGGCAGCCGGGTGAACTCCTCGAGGTTCTCGGCGCACCCGTAGTCCATGCGCGAGGAGATCTCGTGGGACAGCCACGGGTGGAACTCGCCGTCCTTGATCTCGATCTTGGAGGCGAGGGTGCGCTCGTCGATCGTCCGGACGGGCTGGCGCAGGTCGGTGTTGATGCGGTTGTAGGAGATGCGACGACGCAGCCGAGCAGAATCGATGACGGCGGCGACCTCGCGGTAGACGCGGTCGGGCACGAGGATCGAGCGGGCGAGCCCTCGCAGTGCCTGCTCGGCGGCCGCGGTCCACTCCTCCTGTCCGGCCCGGACCTGCAGCAGCTCGGCGGCGAACGGGAGCGAGGTGGGGGCGACGCCGACCTCGCGGGCGATCGCGTCGCGCAGGGCCACGTCCTCGGAGTGGAGGTTCGAGGCGCGGGTGGTGAGCGACTGCAGCTCGGCGGTCGCGGCGCGCAGGGTCTCCGTCTGCTCGCGCACGGCGGCCTCGGCGTCCCAGCGGCGCTGGGACGAGGAGCGCTCCTCCTCGTCGAGGTCGCGGCGCATCGCGGTCACGTCCCGCTGGGCGGCGAGGAAGAGGTCCTCGCTCACGGGGGTGCGCAGGTCGACCGTCGCGAGCTGGGCGGCGAACTCGGTCGCACGTTCCTTGCGGCGGTCGCGCTCGACCTCGAGGCCCGCGATCTGCTGTTTCCAGTCGTCGATCTCGCCACCGCCGGCCCGGCGGCGCTGCTCCTTGAGCTGGGCGAGGTCGGCGCGCGCGTCGGCGACGTCCTGGGTCAGCCGACGCTGCTGGGCGCCGGCACGGTCGTGCTCGAGCTGGAGCCGGTCCTCCTCGTCGGCCAGGAGGCGCACCAGATGACGGGCCGCGAACAGGTCGATGTCCTCGCGGCGATCGACGAGCTCGCCGCCGCGCTCACGCATGTGCGTCCACGAGGTGTACGCCTCGCGCAGGGTGCGCAGGGTGTCGCGCTGCTCGCGCGCGGTCACGAGCGCCTCGTACACCTCGGAGAGGTTGTGGAAGTTGGCGAGCGCCTGGTCGGCGAGCTCGAAGGTGCGCGGCTCGTCGAGCATGTAGTCGCGCAGGAGCGTGTTGACGTCGCCGAGCTCCTTGGCCGACTGGATCTTGTGGAGCAGCTGGAGGGCCTTCTCGTCGGGGATCCCCAGGAGCTGGCAGAACTTCGCGCGGTACTCGCGGAACTGGCGGAACGTCTCCGCGCCCGGGATCGCCTGCTCGAGGGCGCGGCCCTCGATCTGGGTCGAGACGAAGGGGCGCAGGTCGGCGACGTCGAGCGGGGTGCGCGAGATGACGTAGAGGGACTTCACGTCCGAGTCGGCGCGGTGGCCCGCGTGCAGGAGCAGCAGGCGGGACAGCTGGATCGTGTGCCCCTCGCCGTCGGCGTAGCGCAGCGAGATCACCGAGAGCGTCGACGTCGCGCGCAGGACCTCCTGGCTGAACTCCCCCGTCGCGGCGTCGTAGTGCATGGCCCACGCGCCGCGCACGTACGAGGCGACGGTACGACGGCTCTTGGCGCGCGTGGGGCCCGCATCAGAGGCCGCGGCGTTGAAGTGGAGGGTGCGCGGCGGGGTCAGCAGCGCGCTGATCGCGTCCAGCAGGGTGGACTTGCCCGTGCCGGGGCCGCCGGTGAGGAAGAAGCCCTTGGGGCTGATCGCGAGGTCGTGCGTGCCGTGGAACGTGCCCCAGTTCGACAGCTGCACGTGCACGAGCCGCCACTGCCCCGGGTGCGGGTGATCGGGGTCGGTCGCGACGGGCTGGTCGACAGGGGCCTCGGGAAGGCCGGGGAGGTCGAGGGCGGCGGCTGCGGATTCCACCCGGCAAGGGTACCGAGTGGGGGTGACGGCCGCCGCCATGGGCGGGACGGCCGGCTCAGCCCTCCCAGGGAGCGGGGATAGGGAACGCCGACCGCATGAAGTTCGTCGCCATCTCCTGCGTCAGCTCGGGATCGGGGTCCTCCTCGACCTCGCCTAACGTGAGGTAGTCCAGGCTGCTCGATGCCGCGCGCACGAGCCGGGTCGACGTGTCGGGCGCTCCTAGAGGCACGAACGAGACCCGCAGGGTGCCCGGGTCATATGCCCCCTCGAGATGACCGGTGTACTGGGCGAGGGAGGAGACCGGAGCGACATCGTGCTCGCTGCGGAACTTCGAGCGCCGTGTCTGATCAATCGCCTCGGGGTACATGCGCTCGAGGCGCTCGAGCACCGATCGACGATGAGGGTGCGGGGAGTGCAACATCCCCTGCGTGATCGTCACCCCGTACCGCTCCTCGATCAATGATCGGTTGTTCATCCCCGCCGCCTCGTGCGGCTCGGCGAGCGCGCCGAGGTCGTTGATCTTGGTCGGCGAGGGGAAGAACTTCGGATGACCCGTCGCGGAGAAGTACTGCTCGGGACGCTGTTCGCGTAGGAAGAAGCAGTCGTCGTTGAGGTACAGGAAGTGCTCGGCGAGCCCGGGAATGCGGTGGAGCACCGTCTCGATCGCCTGCGAGTTGAACACCGGCAGGACGGAGACGTCGGGGAAGACGTCCCGATGGTCGATCACGGTGATCCGATCCGTGTCGCTCAGCCATGCGGGCCGTTGGGCGTCCGTGACGAGGAAGATGCGCCGGACCCACGGCGCGTGGGCGGCCAGGGACCGCAACGAATAGCGCAGCTCGTCCCGGTTCAGGTAACGCAGGTCGCCTGCCGCGAGCGACGAGGCTGTGCTCGTGCCCGTGGCGTCGGCCCGCCGTGCTCGCCATGCCGGGTCGGAGCCGTCGACCCAGGTGTAGACCGCGTCGATGGGAAACTCGACGGTCGACCACACCGGGGAGCTACGCATCGGCTCCCAGGGCGTGAAGAGCGGCCGGTCGAACTGCTCGGCGGTGAGGGCGTCGGCCTCGAGGTTCGTCCGCCGCCCGCGCAGCACGCCCGGCCGCCGCTCGTCCTCGTCCCAGAGTTCCACGCCAAGCCCTGCCCCGTAGCCGACGTGGAACGTGGTCCCGGGCACTCCGTAGTGCGTGAACAGGTGCAGGCGAGTGACATCGGCCCGGTTCACCTCGCCCGGGTCAACCCTCCAACTGAACCCGTCGGCGTCGAGCCGGGTGCCGCCTGCATACAACCGGATCTCCGTGGAGGGCAGATCCGCGCAGGCGAGTCGATCCAGGACGTCGTCGCGCGCTGCGGTCGGGACCGCCCAGTAGTCCTCGGCGCCTGATCGCAGCGGGCGGCATCGCACCGGAACGGCGGAGAAGAGCTGCGCCAGGTCGGCGCGGGTCCTCTCCCGCGCGATCCAAGGCACGAGGCCCTCGGGGCCGATCGGGATCTCCGGCCGATCCCCCCTGACATCGGTCTCGGAGGTCACGGTGACGTCGATCGCTTCTGGCTCGACCGGAGCGTCGGTCGCCGGGGCGTCGGCGTCGTGGAGCTGCCGTGCGGACATCGGACGCTGCACCAGGTCATCGAAGAGGCGCGCCCAGTGCTCGGCGACGACGGCAGGGCGGAACCGTTCGAGAGATCGCTCCGCATACACGCCCATCTCGTCGCGGCGCCCCTCATCCCCCATGAGGAGGCGCAAGGCGTCGGCGAGCCCGGCGACATCGCCGACGGGAACGAGGTAGCCGTCCTTGCCATGCTCGATGATCTCTCGCGGACCGGTGAGGCAGTCGTAGGCGACGACGGGCAGGTGCGCCCCGCGGGCCTCGAGGAGAACGAGAGGAAGTCCCTCCTGCCGGGACGCCAGCGCACCGATGCTGGCGCGCGCCCACTCGGACTCGATGTCGTCGGTCGGCGGCATGAGCTCCACTTGTCCCGCGATGCCAAGATTGCGCGTCGTGGAGATGAGTCGCTGGCGATCCGGCCCATCCCCGAACAGTCGCAGTCTCCACTCGGGGAAGTCCTCGGCAACCTGCGCGAACGCTCGGATCAGATCGCTGAACCCTTTTGACCGCACGAACCGGCCCGCACTCATGATCACCTCTTGGCGGCGTCCGCTGGTGGGGCGCCCGGTCGCGGGCAGGGCGTTGGGGATCACCTCGAGCTGGGGAACATCGCCCTTCCATCGTTCCCGCAGCCAGTCCGAGTTCCGCTGCGTCAGCGAGACGACGACGTCGAGGCGCCGTCCATGCCGCAACAGCGGCTCGGCCGTCACACCCCGGGCCATCGTGGAGCGGTGCTCCTGGGCCACGACCTTGATCTGCTCCGGGGCCGCGAGCAGAGCGAAGAGCGACAGCGCGGGTGTCGACGTGACGACGACGTCCGCATCGCAGTGCCCGAGGTGCTCGATCAATGCGTGGTCGCTCGCCGCGCAGAACTGGTTGTCCCACTCCGTCGGGATGACGAGACTGGGCGCACCGGTCGGTCCCTCCAGATCCGTGAGGAAGATCATGCGCACACGGTCGCCGAAATCGAACCCCGCCGTGGCGAGCCGATAGACGCTGACGACGGTGACGTCGTGGCCGCGAGCAGCCATCGCTCGGGTCTGATCGGCCAGTGCCTTCTCCGTGCCGGCGCGGGCGTCGGCGGTGGTGAGCACATAGGTCAATTTCACGCGAGGGCTCCTTCGATGCCTGGCGCCGCCTGCAGCTCGAGCGCAAGGAACTGATCTCGTGTCCAATAGGGCCGGATCCGCACGATCCGACCGGGAACGCAGTACGACACGGTCGAACGAAATCTCAATGCGCTTCGTGGGTCGACGATGTCACTCCCGGCCCAGCCGATCCGCACCGGATCGGCCTCGTCCTCCGGATCCGCGAGGTACACGTCCCACACCGACGTCTGCTGCCCCGGTCCGTCGCACGCCACTCCCCACTGCGCCGCACCCACGCGGAAC
>DAMDHZ010000057.1:0-5092 GCA_032101665.1 Brachybacterium sp.
AGCTCACGCCCCCGCCGTCGGGAGCACGGGTCGCCCCGTCTGTCGGAGGGGAGCTCTAGGGTGGCCTCCATGACGAGCATCGATCAGGCTGCGCGACCCGACGCCTCCGCCGCGACCGCCGCGACAGCCGCCTCCACGGGCGGATGGACGAGCGCTCCGCTGCTGGGCTTCGACACCGAGACGACGGGCACGAACGTGCGCGAGGACCGCATCGTGACGGCGGCGCTCGTGCACTCCGCCGGCCCCGGCCGCAGTGCGGAGACGGTCGCGACGTGGCTCATCGACCCCGGGATCGACATCCCGCCGGCCGCGAGCGCCGTCCACGGGATTTCGACCGAGCACGCCCGCACCTACGGGATGGCCCCGCGCGAGGCGCTCGACGAGGTCGCGGACGCACTCGCCGACGCCCTCAACCGCGGGATCCCGGTGGTCGCGTTCAATGCGAGCTTCGACCTGCAGATCCTCGAGGCCGAGCTCGCGCGCCTCGGCCTGCCGCTGCTCGCCGAGCGGCTGGGCCACGACATCGCGCCGGTCGTGGACCCGCTCGTGCTCGACCGTGGGCTCGATCGCTTTCGCAAGGGAAAGCGCACCCTGACCGACCTGTGCGAGGTGTACGGCGTCATCCAGGACGGGCGCCTCCACACCGCCGATGTCGACGTCTCCGCGACGCTCGACGTGCTGCGCGGCATCATCGCCCGCAACCCGGACCTCGCCGCCGCCGAGCTCGCCGACGTGCACCAGCGCCAGATCGTCCTCCACCGGGACTGGGCGGAGAACTTCAACGAGTTCCTGCGCCGCAAGGGCAAGCCGGGGGACGTCGTGACCGTGTGGCCCCTGTGAACCAGCCGGTGAGCGGGCGGGCAACCCGCGCCGCGCCCGTCGATAGACTGCCCGGGTGATGAGCGAGATCGAGATCGGACGCAACAAGGGAGGCCGTCGCGGCTACGGCCTCGACGACGTGGCCGTGGTGCCCTCGCGGCGCACGCGCGACCCGGAGGACGTGTCGACCCAGTGGCAGGTGGACGCCTACCACTTCGACATCCCGATCTTCGCCGCCCCGATGGACTCCCTCATGTCGCCCGAGACGGCGATCGAGCTGGGCCGCCTGGGCGGCCTGGGCGTGCTGGACCTCGAGGGCGTGTGGACGCGCTACGAGGACCCCGACGCGCAGCTGCGACGGATCGCCGAGGCCTCCGGCGACGGCGTCGTCGCGACCCTCCGCGATGTGTACTCCGAGCCGATCAAGCCCGAGCTCATCACCGCTCGGATCCGCCAGCTGCGCGACGCGGGCGTGACCGCCGCCGGCTCGCTCTCGCCCCAGCGCACCCAGGAGCTGTGGAAGACCGTGGTCGACGCCGGGGTGGACCTCTTCTTCATCCGCGGCACCACGGTCTCGGCCGAGCACGTCTCGGGCAACCGCGAGCCCCTGAATCTCAAGCGCTTCATCTACGAGCTCGACGTGCCGGTCATCGTCGGCGGCTGCGCCACGTACACGGCCGCCCTGCACCTCATGCGCACGGGTGCCGCCGGGGTGCTCGTCGGCTTCGGCGGCGGGGCCTCGCAGACCACGCGCGAGACCCTCGGCATCTCCGTCCCGCTCGCGACGGCTGTCGCCGACGTCGCCGCCGCTCGGCGCGACTACATGGACGAGTCCGGCGGCCGCTACGTGCACGTGATCGCCGACGGCGGCCTGGGTCGCTCGGGGGATCTCGTCAAGGCGATCGGCTGCGGCGCCGACGGCCTCATGGTGGGCGCCGCGCTCGCGCGCAGCAGCGACGCCCCCGGGCGCGGCTACCACTGGGGCTCCGAGGCGCACCATCCCGCGCTCCCGCGCGGGCACCGCGTCGAGGTGGGCTCGGTCGCGCCCCTCGAGCAGATCCTCTTCGGGCCCGGCATCTCGGCCGACGGCACCACCAACCTGGTGGGCGCGCTGCGGCACGCCATGGCGACCACCGGCTACACCGACCTCAAGGAGTTCCAACGGGTCGAGGTCATCACGACCGCCTGAGGCACGACCCGCGCGCGTCGGCGTGGAGGGAACCGAGGAGACGATGCAGCACACCATCCGCCGCACCCGCGGCGCCGTCACCGTGCGTCCGCTCGAGCGCGCCGACGCCACCGCCCTGCGCGCCCTCTCCGACGAGGCGATGTGGCAGGGCAACGCCGAGCCGCTGCCCACGACCGACGAGGTCATGGCCGACGTGCTCGGCGCGCTCATCGACGCCCCCGACGTGCTCGCCTTCGCCGTCGAGGAGGATGGCCGCTTCGTCGGCCGCACGACCCTGTACGGGATCGTGCCCCAGCTGCGCGCGGAGATCGGCTCCACGATCTACGCGCGCCACGTGTGGGCGACCGACGTGAACCCCGCCTGCAAGCTGCTGCTCATGGTGCACGCCTTCGACGAGCTCGGCGTGGGACGCGTCGCGCTGCGCTGCGACCACCGCAACACGCGCTCGCATCGTGCGATCGCGCGCCTCGGCGCGACCTACGAGGGGACGCTGCGGCGCTTCCGGCCCGCGGCCGACGGCACGGTCGCCGACGTCGACTACTTCTCGGTGATCGCCGAGGATTGGCCCGCCGTGCGCGAGGGTCTCGAGACGCGGCTCGCCGGCTGAGACCCGGCCGTCAGCGGGCCTGGACGAGCCCCAGCGCCTGCCGGGCGATCGCGAGCTCCTCATTGGTGGGCACCACGAGCACGGCCACGGCGGAGTCATCGGCCGAGATGACGCGCGCCTCGCGCGATCGCGCGGTGTTCCTCTCCTCGTCGAGGCGGATCCCGAAGCCTTCGAGGCCCTCGAGGGCGCGGCGCCGCACGAGCGCCACGTTCTCGCCGATCCCGGCGGTGAAGGTGATCGCGTCGAGACCTCCGAGCGCGAAGGCGTAGGAGCCGATGTACTTGCGCAGGCGGTGGATGTAGACGTCCATCGCGAGTGCCGCGTCCTCGTCGCCGTGGCCGATCGCGGCCTCGATGTCGCGGAAGTCGCTCATGCCGCACAGGCCCTGCATGCCGGACTGCTTGTTGAGCAGGGTGTCGACGTCCTCGGGGGACATGCCCGCCTGGCGGTTCAGGTGCACGTACACCGACGGATCGATGTCGCCCGTGCGGGTGCCCATCACGAGGCCCTCGAGCGGGGTCAAGCCCATCGAGGTGTCGACGGGGGAGCCGTCGCGGACGGCGCTCGCCGACGCGCCGTTGCCCAGGTGCAGGACGATCTGGCGGAAGTCGGCGGCGTCGCGGCCCAGGATCCCGGGGACCTGCTCGGCGATGTACTGGTGGCTCGTGCCGTGCGCGCCGTAGCGGCGGATCCGGTACTCGTCGGCCACCTGCTTGTTGAGCGCGTAGGTGCGCGAGGCCGCCGGGAGCGCCGAGAAGAACGCCGTGTCGAACACGACCACGTGGGGGATGTCGGGCAGCAGCTCGCGCGCGCCGTCGATCCCGGCCACCGCCGCGTAGTTGTGCAGCGGGGCGAGCGAGCCGAGCGCGTGCACCTGGTCGCGCACCCACTGATCGACGATCTGGGGCTCGGAGAACCGGGCGCCGCCCTGGACCACGCGATGGCCCACGGCCGCGATGTGGGCGTCATCCAGCGCGATCCCGACCTCGTCGAACAGGTGGCGCACGACGCGCATCGCCTCGGTGTGATCGGGCACGGGGCCCGACCAGGGGGCGTAGGACTCGCCCGCGCTGATGCGGGCGCTGCCCTCCTCGAGCCCGACGCGCTCGACGATGCCCGAGGCGAACACCTCGCCGCCCGTCGGCTCGACGAGCTGGAACTTGAGCGACGACGAGCCCGAGTTGATGACCAGGACGGTCGGCGCGTCCGCGGAGGGGACCGCGGGGGCCAGCTCGGCGGAGTCGGCGGTCCCGGCGACGGGGGCTTCGGTGCGGTCGGGCTCGGTCATGCGGTCTCTCCTGCTCTGATGGCGGTGTCGGCGGCCTGCGCCTGGATCGCGGTGATCACGACGGTGTTGATGATGTCGTCGACGAGGGCGCCGCGCGACAGGTCGTTGACGGGCTTGTTGAGACCCTGCAGGACGGGGCCGATGGCGATCGCGCCCGCGGAGCGCTGCACCGCCTTGTAGGTGTTGTTGCCCGTGTTGAGGTCCGGGAAGACGAAGACGGTCGCGCGTCCCGCGACGGCCGAGTCGGGCAGCTTGGTCTTGGCGACCGAGGCGTCGACGGCCGCGTCGTACTGGATCGGGCCCTCGACGTCGAGCTCCGGTTCGCTCGCGCGCACGAGCTCGGTCGCCTCGCGCACCTTGTCGACGTCGGCGCCGCTGCCGCTCGTGCCCGTCGAGTAGGAGAGCATGGCCACGCGCGGCTCGACGCCGAACTGGGCGGCCGTGGTCGCCGACTGGACCGCGATGTCGGCGAGCTGCTCGGCCGTCGGGTCGGGGTTGACGGCGCAGTCGCCGTAGACGAGCACCCGGTCCTCGAGCGCCATCAGGAACACCGAGGAGACGATCTTCGCGTCGGGCTTGGTCTTGATGATCTCGAAGCTCGGGCGGATGGTGTGGGCGGTCGAGTGGACGGCGCCCGAGACCATGCCGTCGGCCTCGCCCATCTGCACCATCATCGTGCCGAAGTAGGAGACGTCCTGGACCCGCTCGCGGGCCTGCTCGAGCGTCACGCCCTTCTTGGCGCGCAGCCGGGCGTACTCGGCGGCGTACTTCTCGAGCAGCTCGGGATCCTGCGGGGAGACGATGCGGGCCTCGGAGATGTCGTGGCCCAGCTGCGAGGCGCGCGAGCGGATCGCGGTCTCGTCGCCGAGCAGGATCAGGTCGGCGACGCCGCGGGCCAGGAGCACCTCGGCGGCCGCCAGGATGCGCGGCTCGTCGCCCTCGGGCAGGACGATGCGCTTCTTGGCGCCCCGCGCCCGGGCAAGCAGCTCGAACTCGAACATCATGGGTGTGACGACGTCGCTCCGAGCCACGTCGATCGCGCCCAGGAGACGGTCCATGGCGAGGTTCTCGGCGACCGCGCGGCGCGCCGCGTCGATCTTCTGCGGGCTGTCGGCGGTCAGGCGCCCGGTGGTGCGGGCGATGCTGAGGGCCGCGTCGAACGTCGAGTCGTCGGTCACCAGGACCGGCA
>DAMDHZ010000057.1:5102-21555 GCA_032101665.1 Brachybacterium sp.
CTGAACGCCTTCGAGCAGCCGGGTGACGGCCGGGGCGGGCTCGTAGCCGCCGGTCAGGACGATCGAGGCGAGGGTGGGGAAGGTGCCCGACTGCTGGGCGAGGTACAGGGCAGGGAGCAGGTCGTAGCGATCGCCGGGGGCGATCACGGTGAAGTTGTCGCTGATGCGCTCGAGCACGTTGGGCAGGCTCATCGCCGCCACCACGGTGCCGAGCGAGACGCGGCCGAGCCATTCGGGGTTGCCCTGGACCTGACGGCCGGCGACCGCGTCCTTGAGGTTCTGCACCGTGGGCGCCTGGATGACCGGGTTCTCCGGGATCACCGCGACCAGGGTGTCCTCCCCCAGCCGCTCGGTGACGGCGGTGCGCACGGCCTCGACGGCCGGACCGTCGTAGCGGTTGACGACGAGCGCGAGGGGGGCGGCGTGATGGCTCTCGAACTCCGAGCAGGACACCGCCGCGAGCGTCGCGATCTGGTCGGGTGTGCGGTCCAGGCCCGAGACCACCATGACCACGGGCGCGCCGATGTTGGCGGCGACCTCGGCGTTGAAGGCGACCTCGTTGGGATTGGCCACGTCGACGAAGTCCGAGCCCAGGATCACGAGCGCCGAGTACTGCTCACGCAGCTCCTGGTAGCGGCGCAGGATCTCCGCATGCGCCCGCTCCGGGTCGCGATGCATGGTCGTGTAGTCCACGCCCATCGCGTCCTCGTAGGACTGCTCGACCGCGGGGAGGCTGATGAGCAGGTCGACGGCGTAGTCGCGCGGCTCCGGTTTGTACACGGGGCGGAACACGCCCACCCGGTCCGAGCGGGCGGCTAGGGCTTCGAGCACGCCGAGAGCCACGGTGGACTTCCCGGTCCTGCCCTCGGGCGAGGCGACGTACACGCTGTGGGACACGAGGCCCACAATAGGGGCCGCGATTCGCGAGCGGTACCGAAACGTCCCGATCCTGATACGGATCCACGTGCTCGCGCGAGCGCCCGCGCGGGGACCTCGAGCAGGTCCCGTCCAGCGTGTCCCCGTACGATGCGGCCATGCTCCGCGTCGCCCTCCGTCCCCGTTTCCTGGGGCTGCTGACGCTCATGATCGCGGCGACCCTCGTGTGCGGCCTGCTGGCCACCTGGCAGTGGCATCGCGCACACCGCGCCCTCGAGGTGGCGCCCCCGAGCAGCGAGGTCGTCGAGCTCTCGGACATCGCCGCGGTCGGCGACCCCGTGACCAACGAGAACTCGGGTCGCGCCGTGCGCGTGAGCGGCACCTACGACCCGAGCGAGCAGGTGCTCGTGCCCGGGCGCCGGATCGACGGGACCGACGCCGTGATCGTCGTGACCGCCCTGCATGTCGTGCAGGGCGACGGCAGCGACGCGCGCCTGCCCGTCGCGCGCGGCTGGATCCCGGCCGCCGACGTCACCGACGCAGGCGGCGAGCTCGACCCCTCGGCGGTCCCCAGCGCGCCCACGGGCACGGTCGACGTCACCGGACGACTCGAGGCGAGCGAGGCGGCGCAGTCCGGGGTGGGGGCCGACGGCACCGTCCAGGAGATCGCGACCCCGCTGCTCGTCAACGTCTGGGGCGCGCCCATGTACGCGGGATACGTCGCCGAGACCTCCGCGGCCGAGGGGCTGCACCCCATGCCCGTCGCGACGTCGGCGTTCTCCCGCGGCCTGAACTGGCAGAACCTGGGCTACGCACTGCAGTGGATCGTGTTCGGCGTGTTCTTCCTGTACCTGTGGTGGCGCTCCGTCCGCACCCGCTACCTGGACGAGCGCGCCGAGGCGGAGGAGCTCGTGCGTTCGCGCCTGAGCGCCGCGAAGGAGCACACTGGGGGCGGCGAGATGCCCGACGACGGGACCGCCATCCTGCCCCACGAGGTCAGATCGACAGCGTCCGCGGACGCGAAGGAGGACAGCAGTGCCGACGACACGGCCGCTCGATGAGGTCCAGGCCCGGACCTCGTTCGCCCGTTTCCGCGTGGCCTCGATCGTGGAGGGCATCGCCCTGCTGGTCCTCGTCGCGATCATGGTGATGCGCTATCTCGTCTTCGGCGAGCCGGGCGCCCAGCACGAGCTGTGGAGCACCATCTCGAGCCGCTGGTCCCCGATCCACGGGCTCATCTACATGATCTACGTGGTCCTGGGCTTCGACCTGTGGAACAAGATGCGCTGGAAGCTCCCGCGCATGCTGCTGCTCATGTTCTTCGGGGTGATCCCGGTGCTGTCGTTCGTCGGCGAGCGCTGGACGCACGGCCAGGTCGAGCGTGACCTGGCCTCACGCCCGACCCTGCAGGACGAGGAGCGCGCCGGGGCCTGAGGGTGGCCGACGCCACGGCCCTGCCCGGCCACGGGGCACGTCACCGTAGACTTTCCCCGTGACAGACACCGATCAGCGCCCCGTCCTCGTCGTCGACTTCGGCGCCCAGTACGCCCAGCTCATCGCCCGACGCGTGCGCGAGGCCCACGTCTACTCCGAGATCGTCCCGCACTCGACGAGCACCGCCGACGTGCTCGCCAAGGACCCCCTCGCGATCATCCTGTCCGGCGGTCCCAGCTCGGTGTACACCGACGGCGCCCCGCGGCTCGATCCCGCCCTGCTCGAGGCCGGCGTCCCCGTGCTCGGCCTGTGCTACGGCTTCCAGGCCATGGCCGCCGCGCTCGACGGCACGGTCGCGCCGACGGGGGTGCGCGAGTACGGCGCGACCCGGCTCGAGGCCATCGACGGCGCGTCCGACCTGCTCCGCACCCAGGACCTCGACCAGAACGTGTGGATGAGCCACGGGGACTCCGTGACGGCCGCGCCGCGCGGCTTCGAGGTCATCGCGACCTCGCCCGGCAGCCCCGTCGCCGCCTTCGAGAACACCGACCGGCACCTGTACGGCGTGCAGTGGCACCCCGAGGTGGGCCACTCCGACCGCGGCCAGGAGGTCCTCGAGAACTTCCTGCGCCGCGGCGCGGGCATCGACCCCACCTGGACCACCGGCAACGTGATCGAGGAGCAGGTCGCCCGGGTGCGCGAGCAGATCGGCGACGGCACCGCGATCTGCGCCCTGTCCGGCGGGGTCGACTCCGCCGTGGCGGCCGCGCTCGTCCAACGTGCGATCGGTGACCGTCTCACGTGCGTGTACGTCGACCACGGCCTCATGCGCCAGGACGAGTCCGTGCAGATCGAGAAGGCTTTCGGGGAGTCCACGGGCGGCGCCCGGCTGGTGGTGGTCGACGCCGAGCGGCAGTTCCTCGACGCGCTCGCCGGTGTGACCGACCCGGAGACCAAGCGGAAGGTCATCGGCCGCGAGTTCATCCGCGTCTTCGAGAACGCCCAGGCGGACATCCTCCGCGAGCAGGGCGTCCTCGAGGCCGAGGGGGACGGCAGCCTCGAGACCACCGATGCCGACGCCACGGCCTTCCTGGTCCAGGGCACGCTCTACCCGGACGTGGTCGAGTCGGGCGGCGGCGAGGGCGCGGCCAACATCAAGAGCCACCACAACGTGGGCGGGCTGCCCGAGGACCTCTCCTTCGAGCTGGTCGAGCCGCTGCGCACCCTGTTCAAGGACGAGGTGCGAGCCGTCGGCTCCCAGCTGGGCCTACCCGACGAGATCGTGTGGCGCCAGCCCTTCCCCGGGCCCGGCCTGGGGATCCGCATCATCGGCGAGGTCACCAAGGAGCGCCTGGACATCCTGCGCCGCGCCGACGCGATCGCCCGCGAGGAGCTGACCGCCGCGGGCCTCGACCGCGACATCTGGCAGTGCCCCGTCGTGCTGCTCGCCGAGGTGCGCTCGGTGGGCGTCCAGGGCGACGGCCGCACCTACGGGCACCCGGTCGTGCTGCGCCCGGTCACGAGCGACGACGCGATGACGGCGGACTGGGCCCACGTGCCCTACGAGGTGCTGGGCCGGATCTCGACCCGCATCACCAACCAGGTCCCGGAGATCAACCGCGTGGTCCTCGACGTCACGAGCAAGCCGCCGGGCACGATCGAGTGGGAGTGAGCGACCGGCCTCGCCGGTCACTCACTCCCGCGGCGTGGTCCCGTCGTCCTCGACCCCGGGGATGGGGTTCGTGCCGGTGAAGCGGTCCTTGAGCGCGTCGACGCCGCGCTGCGGACGGGCGAGATCGAGGAAGGACTGACGACGCTCGCGGATCGCGTCGTCGTCGATCCCCATCGCCTGGGCCCGGGACTCCTGCAGCCGGGGGTCGGACTCGCCGTCGCGGTTGAAGGACCACATCAGGTGCGGGTCCCCGTACGGCAGGGGGTCACCGCCGCCCAGATCGTGCCGGCCGGTGTGCCACGTGTGCCATGTCTTGCCGTAGGAGTTCACGAGCTGGCGCATGAGCTCCTGCTCCGCCGGCTCGGGAAGCCCCACCGCGACGAGCTGTCCGGAGAAGATCTCGAAATTGTGCGGATGCCAGTAGTCCTTCTCCTCCTCCGGGAGGCTCTCGAAGAGCGCGCCGGAGATGATGTACTCGACCCCGATCAGGTTCGCCTCGGGGGTGTTGCCGTCGAACAGGACGCACTCGATCAGGTCGTCGCCGACGACCTTGCAGTAGTGATGCGCCTCCATCTGCATGGACGGGTCGTCCTTGGCGGGGTGGAAACCCACCAGGTAGGCGTCGAACCCGCGCAGCGGCGGCGTCGACTGGAGCAGCTTGGCCCCCAGCTTCAGGGCCGTGAAGCGGGCTCCCGTGCCGCGGCCCTCCGGGGTGAGCGGCGAGGGTCGGTGCGGGATGTGCGGGGTCATGGTCGTCCTCCTGACGATCGTCAGCGGTCGTCTCACGGATGCAGCTCCACGGTACGCCCCCCGGGGCAGAGGCCCGCAGAGTGTCGTCACCCACCTGTGAGCACACCCAGTGCAGGGCCGACCGAACGCACCAGGAGGAGCACGCCGATGATGCCGACCGCCCACGAGAACGCGCTCGCGGCGTGCTTGACGGCCCAGTCGTGCGCGCGCTCGAGGGCGCGGTCGGCGCGGCTGCCGAGGAGCGCGCGCAGGGCGCACAGCACCGCGGCAGGCGCGATCATCACGAGGCAGTAGCCGCCGAGGACCAGCGCACCGCGCCCGAACCCGATCCCCATCTCGGCGATGATGCCCATGGCCGCGAGGTACGGCACCATCGACACCGCCTCGACCAGGCCCGCGAGCAGGGCCAGGGCGACGAGCGCCCGTGGACGCCCGGCCGTGGCGCGGACCCGGTCGCTCCAGCGCCGGGCCGAGGCCTCGGGGTCGCCGCCCCGCTTGCGGATGGTCGCGGGATCGGTGCGATGGGACCACACCACGAGCGCCACCCCGACCAGCGCGATCACGACCGCGGTGCCCGGTGCCGCGAGCAGCGGACCGGCCCGCTCGGCGAGGGGGAGCAGCCCGGCCAGAAGGGCGATGCCGAGAGCGAGGTAGAACAGCCCGATCGTCGCGAGGTACACGAGGGTGCGCCCCGCGACCCGCCGCGCGCCCTCACGACCGGTCACCAGCAGGATCACGGGGACCACGAGCGTGCCCACCGACGTCGAGTCGATGAGCGCGAGAACGACGAGGCCCAGCGGGCCGGCGGCATCGAGCAGCGCATCCATGGTGTCCAGCCTCCCGGCTCCTTGCCGCGCTGTCCTCCTCCGAAGGTGCTGATCGCAGGCGCAGGCCCCGGCCGCCCGCACCGGGCGCCTAGCCTGGAGCGCATGCACCCCGTTCCGGCGTCCGCGACGGACGGCGCCGCCCGCCCGCGCCTCGGCCGCCGCGACCTCGCGGCCGCTGGGGTCTATGCCGCCCTCGCGTGCGCGCTGGCCGCCTCGGGCGTGCACGACGGCGCTCTCGTGGGGGACCACCGGCTGTGGCCGCCCACGGTGTCGATCGTCCTGGTGCTCATCGCCTCCGTGAGCATCGCCTGGCGTCGACGTCGGCCGGTCGTCCCGCTCGTCGTGGCCGGCCCCCTGTCGATCCTCGAGCTCGTGGGCGGGGGCCAGCTCTCTGCCTACCTGTTGCTGTTCGAGTCCCTGTTCGAGCCCGTCATGCACGGCAGTCGGGCCCTCGCCCGCGTCACCACGGGTCTCGCGATCGGCCTCACGGCGCTCGCGCTCGTCCTGGTCGCCGTGCTCGCCGGGATCGGTCCCGCTCTGCTCGGGGCCGTCCTCGTCGCGACCCTCGTCGTGGCCACGCCCCTGCTCTGGGCATGGGAGGTCCGCCATCACCGGGACGCCCGGGCCACCGCGGAGGCGCTCGCCCGGAGCGAGCGCGAGCTCGCGAGCACACGGTCCGCCCGCGCGGTCGAGAACGAACGCCGCACGATCGCCCGGGACCTGCATGACGTCGTGGCCGGGCATCTGAGCGCCGTCACCCTGCACACGAGCCTCGCCTCGACGCTCGAGGACGCCCGGACCCGGGACCGGTGCCTGCTCACGGCGCGGGACTCCGCGAAGGCCGCCCTGCGCGACCTGAGGTCGATGATCGCCGTGCTCGCGACCGACGAGGCGGGCACCCTGCCGACCGCGACCCTCGACTGGGTATCCCTCACGGCGCGCGTCCGCGCACACGACCCGGATGCCCATGTCACGATCGATCCCGCTCTCGACGATCCCGCGGTCGTGGAGCCCGCCGTGCAGGCCGCCCTGCTGCGCATCGCCGCGGAAGCCGTCACCAACGCCCTCCGCCACGGGCGCGCCCCGTTCGCGCTCGCCGTGCGCGTCGACCGCGAGGCGGTCGAGCTGGTCCTGGCCAACCGGCGCACAGAGGCGTCCGCTCCGGGCACCGGCATGGGTCTCGAGGCGATCGCGCACCGCGCCGCGGCCGTCGGCGGCCACGCGTGCTCGGGCCCCGGCCCGGACGGCGAGACCTGGGAGGTGCGGGCGCGGCTGCCGGCGCGGCCCCTGCCCAGCGGCCTCGGCGCGCGCACCGTCCCGGTCCGCACGACAGAGCCTCCCGCATGATCGCCGCTCCGATCCGTGTGCTCGTCGCCGAGGACCATGCGGCGGTGCGGGCGGGGCTCGTGACGCTGCTCGACGCAGCCGAGGACATCGTCGTGGTCGCCCAGGCCGCCGACGGGCCGTCCGCCCTCGAGGCCGCCCGGGCACATCGGCCCGACGTCGTCCTCACCGACGTCCGGATGCCCCGCGCGACCGGCATCGACATCACCCCGCCGCTGCGCGAGCTCGGCGCGAGCGTGCTCGTCATCTCCGGTTTCGACCTCGACGACCACGTGCTCGGCGCCCTCGTCGCAGGGGCCGACGGCTACCTCGTGAAGTCCGAGGACCCCGAGCGGATCCTCGCCGCCGTCCGGGCCGTGCACCACGGCGACGCGGTGCTGTCCCCGTCGGCGACGCGCACGGTGGTCGCGGCACTGCGCACCCGTCCCGAGCCGGGCCCCGCCCCGTCGGCCGCGTTCACGCGGCGCGAAGAGGAGGTGCTCGCGCTCGTCGCACGGGGCCTGTCCAACCAGCAGATCTCCCGCGAGCTGTTCGTCGAGGTCACGACGGTGAAGTCCCACCTCTCGCACGCGCTCGCGAAGCTGGGACTCGACTCGCGGGTGCAGGCCGCCCTGTGGTGGCGGCAGCACCGCGGCTGAGGCGGTGTCAGCCCTCGTCGAGCCGCGAGACCCGCGCGGTGACGTGTGCGTGGAAGGACAGGGTGCGGCTCGTCGTCTCCCAGCCCATCGAGCGGTACAGGCCGTCGGCGCCGGTGGGGGAGTCCGCGTCGACCTCGAGGCCCACGCGCGTGCGGCCCCGCTCGGCGGCGTCGCGGATCGCCGTGTTCAGCAGCGCCTTGGCGACCCCGCGCCCACGGGCGCTGCGGTGCACGCCCAGGTACTCGAGGTACGTGCCTTCCCCGGCGCTCGGCGTGGCGGGCATCGGATCGGCGACGAGGCCGCCTCCGGGCAGCCAGCTGCCGTCGCCCTGCTGGACCTCGGCGATGAACCAGTGGTCCCAGCGGGCCTCGGGCCCCTCGACGAGCCGTGAGGCGAACTCGGCGAACGACTCCCGGTAGGAGTTGAAGTGGTCGGCGAAGGACTCCTCGAGCATGCGATGGACCGTGCGCACGTCCTGGGCGACGGGCAGCCCCGTCGAGTGGGTGTCGACGCGTCGCACGCGCACGCCCTGACGCGGAGCGGGCGTGGTGGTGGCCTCCTCGGGCGAGACCGGCCGCTCCATGTGCAGCCATGTGCGCACCTTGGTGTACCCGTGGGCCTCGAGCATCCGCATCCGCCCCGTGTCCCCGGACTCCGCGGTCGCGTCGAGCTGGGTGCCGTCCAGCCCGCGATGGCGCGCGAAGGAGCCGCCCACCTCGTCGGCCCAGTCCAGCAGCGCGGCGGCGAGGCTCTCGCGATCGGGCACCTCCTGGCCGACCACCCACTGCACATTGGTCCGCCCGCGGGCGCGGTCCTCGATACCGACCCACGCGACGGGCGCCCGCTCGGCGAGCGGCGTGGCGTCGTCGGCCGGGACGATCACCACCTGGCGCCGGCTCCACGAGCGGAGCCCCACCAGGCGCGAGGCGATCTGGTCCGTCTCGACGCTCGCCTCGGGGTCGTGGGCCTGGGCATCGGCGAGCAGCAGGGCGGTAACGGCCGGGACGTCCGCCTCGAGCGGGAGGCGCGAGGCCCAGCGGGCGGGAAGCACGGGCGGGAACGGGTCGGTGAGGATCACCGGCCCATGGTTCCACAGGGCTCGAGGCGGCCGGAAGCGTGGGACGACGAACGGCCCGGCCCCCCGCACAGGGGGCCGGGCCGTCCCGGAGGAGCGCGTCAGCGCTGCGAAGAGTCCTCGCCGCCCTCGCCCGGCGTGTCGGCGCGATGGCTGGGGGCGTGCGTGGTGCCCGAGGGCTGTTCGGCGGCGGCGTCCGTGGGTGTGCCGCGATGCGTCCCTGCGCGGGGGGCCGCGGGGGCGTCGGCGGCGCGGGCGTGCTCTGCGGTGCCCTCGAGCTCCTCGGCGCCCGTCGGTTCGACGTAGTGGCCGTCGTCGACGAACGCCGGGATCGAGCCCGTCGTGGTCGCGGCCTCACGGCTCTGGATCGTCGAGCGCAGCGGGAGCTGCTTGATGAACAGCGACAGCACGAGCGCCGCGATGACGAAGGGGAGCGCCGTCAGGAACACGCTGTGCATCGCGTCGCCCATGCCGGCACGGATCGCGTCGGCCACGGGCGCCGGGAGCTTCGAGAGCGCGGACGGATCGAGCACGCTCGACTCGAGGCTCGAGGAGTCCGAGCCCTGCATCTGCTGCTGGACGGCGGCCATGGTCTTCGGATCGAGCGTCTTCATCTGGGCGGCGATGTCGTCGGCCATGTGCGAGGACATGACCGTGCCGAGCACGGCGATGCCCACGGTCGAGCCGACGTTGCGGAAGAACTGCACGGCGGCGGTCGCGATGCCCAGCTCGTTCTGCTTGACGGCGTTCTGCACGACGAGCGTGTAGACCTGCATCGAGAGGCCCAGGCCGATGCCGATGACGACCATCGCGAGGGTCAGGTGCCACTGGCTGTCGCCGTACGCGACGCGCGTGAGCAGCCAGTACCCGACCACGAGGACGACCAGCCCGGTCAGCATGATCTCCTTGTAGCGGCCGAAGCGGCTGATGAGGAGACCGGAGATGATCGACAGCACGATCATCGCGAGGCTCAGCGGGATCAGGATCGCGCCCGAGTTGGTCGCGTTGACGCCCATCACGCCCTGGGCGTAGACGGGGATGTAGATGATCGCCCCGAACATGGCGACCGAGATCGCGAAGGCCGCGAGGACCGACAGTCCGATGACGGACCGGCCCAGCAGGCCGATCGGGAGCAGGGGCTCCTCGGCGTGCAGCTCGACGAACACGAACGCGGTCAGCAGCACCGCGGCGACGACGTACATGATGATGATGGTCGGCGAGCTCCACGCGTACGTGGTGCCGCCCCAGCTCGTCGCGAGCAGGCCGATGACCAGGCCGGGTGCGAGCGTGAACATGCCCAGCCAGTCGAGCGTGACCTTGCGCGGGGTGTGGCCCAGGTGCAGGAACTTGAGGATCACGAAGAAGGCGACGATGCCGAGCGGCAGCGTGAGGTAGAACAGCCAGCGCCAGCCGAAGCTGTCGGTGATGACACCGCCGATCAGCGGGCCGGCGACCGAGGTCACGCCGAACACGGCGCCCATGATGCCCTGGTACTTGCCGCGCTGACGCGGCGGGATGATGTCGCCGATGATCGTCTGCGACAGCGGCATCAGGGTGCCCATGCCGAGGCCCTGCACGGCGCGGGCGAACACGAGGAACCAGAAGTTGGTCGAGAGTCCCGCGAGGACGGAGCCGACCATGAACACGGCGAGGCCGCCCAGGTAGAACCAGCGGCGCCCGAAGATGTCGGACAGCTTGCCGACGATCGGGACGGCCACGGCCGAGACGAGCATCGCGGCGGTGGCGATCCAGCTGTAATGATCCATGCCGCCGAGCTCGGCGACGATGCGCGGCATCGCGGGACCGACGATGGTCTGGGACAGGGAGGCGACGAACATGCCGAGCATGAGGCCGACGAACACACGGCGGCCGTCGCGGCCCAGGCCGGTGAACTCGGTGTCGCCTCCGGGAGCGGCACCGGCGGGGGCACCGGGCCGAGCGGTGGAGGGAGTGGTCACGAAAGGTGCTCCTTGGGTCGATGGGCGTGGGGCGCGCCGCGAGAGCGGGGTGCGCGAGGTGAGGCGCAGCGGCGAGCCCCGACCGATCGATGGTACGGGTGAATGCAGTCACTGCACAATTGCATTGACTGCAAAAACCGTGTGATGACGGCTACGATCCCGGTATGACCGAGACCTCCGCACCCCCTGGGGTGCCGGACGACCACAGCTCCTCGAGCGGCGGGACCGACAGGTCCACGCCGGGCCTGCGCGAGGCCAAGAAGCTCCGCACCCGGGAGGCGATGCACCGTGCCGCCGTCGAGCTTCTCGGGGAGCACGGCGCCGCGCACGTGACCGTCGAGATGATCGCCGAGCGCGCCGGGGTGTCCACGCGCACGTTCTTCAACTACTGGCCCTCCAAGGAGTCGGCCATGTTGGGCCTGTCCCCGGACCGGGACCATCGCGCGATCGAGCTCCTGCGCCGGCGGCCGGCCTCGGAGTCCCCGCGCGAGGCGCTGCGCGCCGTCATGGTGGAGATCGCCCAGGGACTGCCCGACGAGCCCGCCCTCCGCGTGGCCAAGCGCGCCGCGATGGACCGCGAGTCCGCCCTCCAGCAGCTCTCCGGGCGGGTGATGGCGTCCCTGCAGACCGAGCTGATCGGGGTGCTTGCCGAGCGGATCGACGCCCCCGACGCCCATGACCGGGCTCTCGTGCACGTCCAGCTCGCCTTCGCCGCCTCTCGCAGCGCCTTCTCGCTCTCGATGACGCACGGGTCCTCCCTGCTCGAGGAGCTCGATCGCGTCTACGGGTACATCGACGGCGGCACCGTCGGCGCGTGAGTCCTCCGCGGCCTCACCGCATGAGGCGGCCGATCCCGCCGCGCCAGCCCTCGCCCGTCACGAGGCGCTCGCGGACCGCCCGCTCGAGCCGGGTGTGGGCGACGAGCCGTTCCGGGGCCACGGGCGGCCGTCGGTGGAAGACGAAGAAGGCCGCATCGGCCGAGGCGTCATAGGTGTCCTCGATCTCCCAGCGACGGGCGAAGGCACCGAGGTTCGAGTCGGTGCCCACCAGGCGGGGAAGCTCAGCGTTCACGAGCCACGAGGTGCATGCGAACTCGCGGCCGAACGGCGGGGCGCCGGGGGAGCGACCCTCGGCGAGGTCGGCGAAGCGCGCCGTGAAGAACGCGGTCGCGGCGTCGAAGGAGGCCTCGACGGCCGCGGGCGCGAGCGGGCCCGTGGCCGGGATGTGGACGCCGAGGGCCCAGCGCTCGCCGGCGGCGTCCGTGCGGCGATGCAGGTCGAACTGGAGACGGCCGAGCCAGAACAGCCGGCCCGCCCAGTTCATGGCCGTCCAGGCGAGCGTGTGATGGCCCAGCTCGCCGAACGTGGCGCGGTGCACCCGCATCTGCTGGCCGAGATCGGCGAGCACGCCCCACGACTGCTCGCGGGACAGCCCGCGCGCCGCGTGCCAGGCCCGCACCGTGTCGGTGCCGACGAGATGGCCGAGGATCGCGATCAGCCCCTGGCCGGGCAGGAGACGCCCCTGCAGGGCGTCGTCGGCCTCCTTGCGCGCGACCAGGTCGGCGGGTGCGGCGGTCAGCCCCGCCTCCGCGCGCAGGAGGTTCGCGACCTGCGCGATCGCCGCGAGGACCTCGGGATCGGCGAGGGCGCGGGGGATCACGGCCAGCAGCTCCGAGCGGTCCGGCTCGCAGATGCCGAGCAGATCCATCGTCGCGGCCGCCGCGGGAGCGGTTAGCATGAGCCGCACGGCGTCCGGCTCGAGCGCGAACGCGGGGCGCACGGTGTGCGGGGGAGTGCCGATCACCTCGGCGGCGCGGACCTGGTCGTCGCGGGGGCCGGTGTGGAGCATGGCGCCACTGTACTGGCGTGCCCGACATCCGATCGCCGGGACGACCCAGGAGCGGACGGGACCGACGGGACGCCGGCCACCGTCGCAGCGCGTGCCGGGGTCAGCTCACTTCTTGCCCTGGTTGGCGACGGCCTCGGCGGCGGCCTTCGCCGCGACCTCGTCGAGGTAGCGGCCGCCCGCGGTGACGGGCGCGAAGTCCTCGTCGAGCTCGTAGACGAGGGGCTGGCCGGTCGGGATGTTGAGGCCCGCGATGTCGTCGTCGGAGATGCCGTCGAGGAACTTCACGAGCGCGCGCAGCGAGTTGCCGTGCGCGGCGATCAGCACGGTCTTGCCGGCGGCGAGGTCGGGCTTGATGCCCTCCTCCCAGTACGGCAGGAAGCGGGAGACGACGTCCTGGAGGCACTCGGCCTTGGGCAGCTCGTCGCCCAGATCCGCGTACCGCGGATCCTGATCCTGGCTGAACTCGCTGCCGAACTCGATGTCGGGCGGCGGCACGTCGTAGGACCGACGCCACTGCATGAACTGGTCCTCGCCGTACTTCTCCCGGATCTCGGTCTTGTTCATGCCCTGCAGCGCGCCGTAGTGACGCTCGTTCAGGCGCCAGTCGCGCTTGACGGGGATCCAGTGGCGGTCGGCGACGTCGAGCGCGAGGTTCGCGGTCGTGATCGCCCGGCGCAGCAGCGAGGTGTGGACGACGTCCGGCAGGACGCCCTCCTTCTTCAGCAGCTCGCCACCATTGGCGGCCTCGTCCTTCCCCCTCTCGGAGAGCGGCACGTCCACCCAGCCGGTGAAGAGGTTCTTGGCATTCCAATCGCTCTCGCCATGGCGGAGCAGCACGAGTGTGTAGGTCATGGGCCCAGGGTACGCGGCACGCAGGGCCCGGTCACGGGACGTCCGCACCAGGCTCGTCCGGCCGCTGCCGCTCGGCCGAGGGGAGGTCGCCCGTGTACTCGACGGTCGCGGCGAGCTCTGCGAGCTTGCGGTTGAGATGGTTGCTGGCCATCCGCAGCCGGTCGAAGGCGGCGTCACGCGTGAGCTGATGACGGGACATGAGGATCCCGATCGCCGTCGCGATCTGACGGTTCGAGCTGAGCGCGGTGTGGAGCCCGGCGACGTCGCTCTCGTGGAGCTCATGGGCGAGCGCGAGGGCGGCGAACGTCGCGAGCACGCTCGCGATCGCGATGTCGGTGTCGGCGAAGGCACGAGGACGCGTCGCGTACAGGTTGAGGGCGCCGCTGTCCCCGTCGGAGAGCACGAGGCGCACGCAGAGCATGCTGCTGACGCTCGTGGCTCGGACGCACCGGGTCGAGAAGTGCGGCCACCGCGTGTCGGCCGCGAGGTCCTCGCTCAGCACCACGGTGTCCTCGGTCGCGGCGTCGAGGCAGGGCCCCTCGCCGACCTCGTACTGGAGCGCATCGACCAGGACCGGCACATCGCTCGTGGCGGCGACGCTGCGCGGTGGCCGCGACCTGCGCACGAGGGTGATGCCCGCGTGCTCGGTGTTCGGGATCAGGCTCACGCACGTCCGCAGGAGCCTGGAGGCATCGACGGCGCCCGTGCCGGAGTTCATGACCGCGTTCAGGCGCGCGAAGGCCTGCGCGACATCGGGAGCGGCGACCGGATCGGACGGCGCGGGCTCTCGTGGCTGATCGGACATGGGGCTCTCCAGAGGGACGGGATCTCGACGACGATCACCTCGTCGCGGCCGCGTGCTCCCCGTGGTACCGGCGGTCAGCGGCGCCGCGCCCGGTCCGAGGGTACCAACCGAACGGTCAAGACGCGGAGCCGCGTGCGGCCAGGTGTCCTGCGAAAGCCGCCGCCCGGGGGGTGGCGCATTCGACGGAGCGTGTGGTGGCCTGGTTTCACGCGGGGTGCTCGGCCCGGGGCGAGCGTGTCGCGAGGCTCCCGGTGCTCGAGACCACGGGCTCGGGGGCCGCTCGCTGCTGGGACAGTCCTGCTCTCAGCCGCGCCTGTCCGTGAGCCCGTCTCCCCCCAGTCCGTGCTCGAGGCCCCAGCGCACGGCCTGGCTGCGCGTGGTGACGGACATCTTCGTGTAGGCGGCGCGGATGTAGGTCTTGACCGTGTTGATGCTCAGGTGAAGACGGTCGCAGATCTCCTCGTTCGAGCGTCCGTGCACGATGAGACGCACGACGTCCGTCTCACGCGGCGTCAGGGCGAGGGCACCGCGGGCCGGCTCGTGCGACGGCGGCGCCACGAGAGCGGGGGGCAGAGCCGTGGTGAGCCCGGAGGACCGGGCCCCGGTCCCCGCGATCCGACGCAGAGCGACGGCCAGCTCGGGACCGCTCAGCCTCTTGGAGACCGCGGCGGCGGCACCGAGCGAGAGGGCGACATCGATCCACACCTCGCCGAGCACGGAGGTGTAGAGGACCACGGCGCCGATCCGCGGGTTCGCACACAGGCTCTCCATGACGTGCCACCGCGATCCGACGGCGGCGAGGTGCGGGTCGTACAGGGCGATGTCGACGTCGCCGGTCGACGGCCCCGACACCGCCATCGGCGCCACCTCGATCGCGCGGTCGCCTCGGGCGATCGCCTCGTGCACTCCCAGGATCGTGATCTCACAGTCGTCCACGAGGCCCACCCGGAGCGTGGCGGCGGACGAGAGATCGGCGTGGCACAGCGGGCGAACCGGAGCGTCGGCAGGCATGAGCGGTCCCCAGGGTCGACCAGCCGCGGACTCGAGCCGGTTCGCTCAGCGTACGGCACGTGCCCGCGAGCGGCGACCGCGAACGGTCAGCGGTCGGCACCTCCGGCGGAGAACGACGGCGCCTCGAAGCGCTCCCAGACACGGTGCTGTGCGAGCTGCTCGGCGACGGCCTCGAGCACCGAGAACCCGTCCTCGCCCAGGTGGACGCCGGGCATGCCCTCGGTGAGCCCGGCGGCCGTGGCGGCGTCCCGTCCCGCGCCCCATGCCCCGATCGGCTTGGCGTGACGCCAGCACTCCTCGAGCAAGAGCGTGAGGCGCGGGTCCGTGCCGGGTGCGCCGGGCGCACCCGCCTTGGCATCCAGGGCCGGCACGGCGTCCACACCCGGCGCGGGTGCGCCCGTCAGCAGCACCGCATCGAGCTCCACGGAGCGACCGGTCGCGAACGTGCGCCCCACCGGGAGCCCACCGACCGTGCCGCCGACAGGTGCGATGACGAGCGGCGTCATCGACACGGCGACGACGGCCTCGTGCAGGGCCACGAGGTCCGCGTTCGGTGCCTCCGGGTCGACGACGATGCCCACGGTGCGTCCGGCCACGGGCCACGTGCCGCCCAGCTGCGACAGCGCCGGGCTCGGCGTGACGTCCGGGAGATCCGGCGAGTCCGGAGCGGGGAGCCCGAGCGCCTCGGCGACGCCGCGGCACAGCTCGGGGTCGATCTGCGCGAGGCACGCCAGCTGACGCTCGCGGATCGTCGTCTCGTAGCAGCGCCCGAGCTCGAACGCGTACGCCGCGACGATGTGCGCCTTCTCGACGTCCGTCATGCTCGCCCAGAACATGCGCGGCTGGGTGAAGTGGTCGGAGAAGGACTCCGGGTTGCGCCGCTCCCTGACCGACTCGGCGACGCGCACCGGCAGGTCTTCGAAGGCGTGCTCGTCGGCGCCGGCGGTGAAGGGGCATCCGCCGTCGAGGGAGTTCGGGCGGTACGGCGCGACGCCGGCATGGTCGGCCTGCTGCCCGTAGCCGTCGCGCAGCATGTCGTTGACCGGGGCGTGGGCGCGGTTGATCGGCAGCTGGGCGAAGTTGGGGCCACCCAGTCGCGTGATCTGGGTGTCGAGGTAGGAGAACAGGCGGCCCTGCAGCAGCGGGTCGTCGGTGACGTCGATGCCGGGTACGAGATTGCCGGGGTGGAAGGCCACCTGCTCGGTCTCCGCGAAGTAGTTGCGCGGGTTGTGATCGAGCGTGAGGCGCCCGACGCGCTGCACGGGCACGAGCTCCTCGGGGATGATCTTCGTCGGGTCCAGCAGGTCGATCCCGTCGAACATCTGCTCAGGGTCATCGGGCAGGACCTGGAGGCCGAGCTCCC